>CACWXE010000119.1 GCA_902764715.1 uncultured Ruminococcus sp.
CAAAGGTGACGGATGAGGGGATAACCTCTCCTAATGATGTCGGACTCGGTGGGGCAATTCGTTTACCGAGAATTGAGAAAAAGTATTACACTCTTTGTTAAGATGATCTTACGGACAAGTCTGCCCCTCATCCGACCAATTTGCATTGGCAAATTGCTCACCTTCCCCCCCAAGGGGAAGGCTTTTAATCAGGATGATTATTACTCCAGTATCAGGATGTAATCATAGATCGGCTGGTCGCCGTTGACCATGATCACTTCGCTGCGCTTGTATTTCGCGCTCAGGGTATCGACCATCTTGCGGGCGTTTTCGGCGGAGGGTTCTTTGCCCGCCAAGATCAGCAGGATATCGTAGTTCCCCGCGTTCAGCTTGTCGCACAGGGCGATCATCGCGTCCTCGGCATTTGGCTCATCCACATAGATATTATCGCCGACAAAGCCGATGTAATCGTCCTTGACGACCTCGACCGCGCCGCCGGACACATCGCGCGACGCGCGGGATACCATGCCCGTCACCACGCCCTTGATCAATTCGTTGAGCGATTCTGTCACCGCGTCGGGATCGCCGGCGGAGAGATCGAACATCGAGATCGCGGAGTAGCCCTCGCCGATCGTCTTGGTAAGCACGATCCGCACATCGGCGTTATCATAAAGCTGTGCCGCCTGCTGAGCGGTCAGGATGATGTTGCTGTTGTTCGGGAACACATAGATGGTCTCGGCGCTGCATTCATCGAACGCCCTGATGAGATCCTCAGCGGAGGGGTTCATGCTCTGGCCGCCGTCGACCACGACGTCACAGCCCAGTGATACGAACAGCTCCTTGAGTCCGTCGCCCGAAGCGACGGTCACGATACCGTAGGGCTTTTGCGGCTTGCGCTTTTTGAGCTTCAACTCCTGCATCCCGTGACTGCCGTTGTGCTGGAGGGTCATGTTCTCGATCTTGGTGGTCAGGAATTCACCGTACCGCTGACAGTGATTGAGGATGTCGCCGGGACGCTTGGTGTGGACATGCGCCTTGACGATGGAGCCTTCCTTGAAGCACACCACCGAATCGCCGACCGAATTCAGCCATGCGGTGAAGCCGTCGACGTCAAAACTATCGATATCGACCTTGCTGTTCTGCAGCCGCAGGAGGAACTCGGTGCAATAGCCGAATTCCAGCTCGCTGTCCTCAGTGAATGCGTTCAGATCGATTTGATTTTGCTGAGCGGCGCCATCCGCGGCAAGGGTATCGATCCGCTTGCCCGAGAGCGCCTCCTTCATGCCCTGCACGATGTAGAGCAATCCGGCGCCGCCGGAATCGACCACGCCCGCTTCCTTGAGCACATCCAGCAGCTCGGGCGTATGCTCGAGGCTTTCTTTCAGCTCGGCAAGGAGCAGCTCGAACAGCTCCTCAAAGGATCGGGGGTGTTTTTCTTCCACCTTTTCCACACCCTCGCGGTAGACGGTCAGGATCGTGCCCTCGACCGGTGTGGAGACCGCGCCGTAGGATTCCGTAACGCCCATGCGCATCGCTTCTGTGAAGCCGTCCGTATTCAGATGATCGGCATTGTTCATGCCCTTCGCGATGCCCGCGAAAATGCGCGAGAGGATCACGCCCGAATTACCGCGCGCGCCCATGAGCATCTCCTGTGCCGCGCTGTCGGCAGTGACCGCGACGCTCACGTTCTCCTGTGCCTTGACAGCGCCGGCGTTCACGGTCATAAACATATTGTCGCCCGTGTCGCCGTCCGGGATCGGGAACACGTTCAGGTCGTTGACCTCCGTGCGGAAGCGGTTCAGATTCTGTGCGCCGCCTCTGAGCATATTGAGGTATTGCACCCCGTCGATTGTTTGTATCATTTCAAGTACCTTTCGCAAAATACCATTTTACATGGCAAAAATGCGGATTTTCCTTATCATAATTGTTTTTGAAAAAACCCAACTCATAATAGTATACTATAAAATAAGATGTATTTCAAACCTTTTGCGTAATTTTCTTATTTTGTTTGACGTCTTTCTGAAAGTGGCTTCTTGCATTTCACGCGCGTATCCTGTAAAATGAAAGTAACAGCGCATGAGAGGAGTCATTATGGATACACCACGCCGTTACCATACCATTGACGCGATCCGCGGCGTTGCCGTGATCAGCATGGTCCTGTACCATTTATATTACGATATTTTCTGTCTGTTCGGCGGTCATACCGAATACTGTTGGCTCACGCCGATCTACCTGTGGGAGCGGAGCATCTGCATCACCTTCATCGTCATCTCGGGCGTTTCGCTGAATTTTTCACGCCACGGCTACCGACGCGGGCTGATCGTCGCCGGGTGCGCGATGGTGGTCACGTTGGTCACCTACGTCATGTATCCCGATGAGGCGATCTGGTTCGGCGTACTGCACCTGCTGAGCTTTTCGATGCTGCTCACCACCGCCCTGCGGCCTCTGCTCGACAAGCTCAAGCCGATCATCGGTATGATCGTATTCTTCGTTTTGTTCATGCTGTGCTACGGCATCCCGAACCGCCACATCGGGCTGTTCTCCTATCCCCTGCTCCGACTGCCGAGGGCGCTGTATCAGTACAAATGGCTCTCCGTCGTCGGATTCCTGTCAAACGACTATTACTCGATGGACTACTTCCCCATCCTGCCGTGGTTCTTCCTGTTCGTCTTCGGCTACTTCCTGTTGCGTCTGATCAAAGAAAAACAGCTCGACGGGCATTTTTGCCGCAAGATCCCGGTGCTGGACTTCATCGGCAGACACAGCCTGCTGATCTATATGCTCCATCAGCCGGTACTGTACGGGATCTGCTACCTCTTTTTGGGTCGTAAATAATACTGATCATGAATAAAAATCGATTAAGATCGCCACGATCCCGACACGTGTCGAGGTCTCGCAATGATTGATTAAAATAACGGCTGCCGCGATCTGCGACAGCCGTCTTTTGCTGTAATGAAGCGTTACAGTTATTCAATTCCGCTGAAGATCAAATCGATCGAGCCGCCGAAGTAGCGCGCCAGATCAGCCGCCATCAGGTGGGGTTCTCCGTCGCCGTGATTAGACAGCATTACCTGGAAATAATCGATCTCAGGCACAAAGATGATGGAGCTGTAATACGAGGGGATATAGCCGTAGTGATAGATCACCTTTTTCTCGCTTCGATCCGAGATCATCAGACCGTAACCGTAGCCCAGCTCATCCTCGTCACTGTAGCTCGTCGTCATCTCCTGATAGGATTTTTCCGAGACTACCTTTCCTTCTACCAGACCGCGGTACCAACGATACAGATCCTTCGGTGTGCTCAGGATATCGCCGCAGCCGTATTCCGCGCCCTTGACGGTGAAATAATCGCGGTCAAACTCCGATCGGTCGGTCTTCGCCACCTTGGTGATCACATTCGGATCGAAATCGTCGATAAAGGCGGAGTGCTCCATGCCGAGCGGTTCAAAGATATTCTCTCTGACATAATCGTGGTATTCCATTCCGCTCACACGTGTGACGATCTCCGCCAACAGCGCGTAGTTGGAGTCGGAATAATCATAATAATCACCCGGTTCAAACAACAGCTCCTTGGACAGGAAGAAGGTGCGGATCTTATCCCTGTTTTCCACTGCCGTGCGATTGGGATCGATCGTGATATCGGAGTATTCGGAGCCGAAGCAGGATACAATCACCTTGCCATCCTCCGAATCTACGGAGTAGTCCGGGATACCGGAGCGCTGTGCCAGCAAATGCCATATCGTGATGTCGTCGCCGTATCGGTATCCGGGGAAATACTTACTGAGCTTATCCGAAATATCAAGCTTACCTTGCTCGGAGAGCTGTACGATCGCCGCCGCGGTGAACTCCTTGGTCAGCGACGCCACACCGTAGGCAACGTCGGTGCCGTTCTTCATCGTGCCGGTCGCCATACCGGCGCCCTGATCATAGATCACGTCGTTGCGATAGACGGCATAGATCGCTCCCGAAAATTTATTATCGGTAGTATAGCTTGTAAACTTGTTTTGGATTCTCTGCTTATCATTCAGGCTGAGCAAGTCAAAATGCTCTGCCTGTGCGATCATTCCCCCGATGCCCAGTGTCAGCATCAGAAAGAAAACGACCAATGCGATCAGTTTTTTCATTTTAACCACCTCCGGCAATGTTATTAACTTTCATTCTATATAAAATCATTGTGTCATTCCATCAAGGATCCGTCATCGACAGGCAACAGCCTATTTACAAATATGAGCCTTCTAAATGGAACGGCATGGATATGATACCTAAGATCTTTTTTTCAACCGCGATGTGATCAGCTGTGCGCACAGTCCGGTAAAGGCGCCCGACAGGCACCCCGAGACCAAAAGGAACGGATAGTACAGCAACAGCTGCGGTGTGCGCAGCATAATGAGCGCCGCCGCCATCTGTCCCGTATTGTGCAGGATCGCGCCGAATACCGACGCCATCCACAGGTGCTTTTCATCGATCCAGCGCCTGAGCACCAGCATCCCGGCTAGGCACAGATACGCGCCTGCCGCGCTGTAGATCAGCGCCATGAAGTTGCCGCTGAACACCGCGCCGAGCAGCAGCCGCACCGTTACCAGTGCCGCGACCTCGACCGCGCGGTAATGATACACCGCGTAGACCGTGATGATATTCGCCAAGCCCAGCTTGATGCCCGGGATCGGGAACGGATTGGGAATCTGCAATTCGATCACAAAGATGATCAGGGCGACCGCCGTGAGCACCCCGAGCTCTGTCAGCTTTCGTACTCTCGTGCTCATACGCTACCTCGTCACCGCGTCGATCTCTTGCGTGTCGTCGGTGAACTCTACCACCAGCTTGTGCGGCAGACAGACGATCGGCATCGACGCGCTTTTGAGCCATCCCATGCGCACACAGGTCTGGTCGGGACAGTCGGCACTGAGCACACGGATCTGATGGTCGCGGATCTCAATCGTGTTCACATGATCCTCACAGCGAACATCAAAGGTCGTATCCTCTGCGGTATTCAGATCCGCGGAATAAACGACTTCTTCATTTGAGACAACACGAACGCGGCTTTTCGCGGGAGCATTCCATACCATTACGGAGCCCGCGATCCCCGCGAGAAATATCACGATGATAACGATGATAAACACCCTGTTTTTCATGTTGTCCCCTTCAGGAAATCACTTCCGGTTGCTTATATGATAACATCAACACTATGACGAAACCATGACAAATTAAGGACATTCTACCACTAAAATTTCATTTTTGCAAATCTTTTTGCTTTATAATGATAAATATGCAGTGCATTGTACAATAACCATACCGATTGACTTCGCCCCGAAACTGTGATACTCTTGTGTCATGAAAAAACGGATCACCGGCGCGTTATGCGCTCTCATACTGATACTCGCTGTGATCCTCTCCTCCTGTGCGGAAACCGAGCCGCGATCCGCTTCGTTCCAGTCGATGGACACGCTGATGAGCGTCAAGGTATACGGCGGCGACAGCGATCTGTGCGACCGACTGCAAGCTCGGATCGAAACGCTGGACGCGCAACTGGACGCGACGGACGAGAACAGCGACGTCTATCAACTGAATCAAAACGGCAAAGCCGACGTCAGCAGCGACACCGCCGATATACTGACGCGCGCTTTGCAGCTCTCAAAGGAGCTCGACCCCGCCTTTGACATCACCGTTTATCCGGCGGTAAAGGCATGGGGCTTTACCTCCGGCGACTACCGCGTCCCCGACGATGACGAATTGAAGAAGCTCGCCGCGAAGATCGACGATACCGCTGTCAAATCGGACAAAAATACCTTTACCCTGCCCGAAGGGGTCATGATCGACCTCGGTGCGGTCGCCAAGGGCTATGCCGCCGACCAATGCGACGCGATCCTCAA
>CACWXE010000120.1 GCA_902764715.1 uncultured Ruminococcus sp.
TCATACCTACGGCGATCCGACGTGGCAATGGGCTGACGATCACAGCTCGGCAAAAGCGAAATTCACCTGTACCGACTCACGCTGCAAGCATACGGAAACTGTCGACGCGAGTGTGACGGTTGATAACAGGCGCGAGAAAAAGGTATATACGGCTGAGGCTGAGTTCGGCGGAGCGACCTATACGGATGTACAGGAAGAGGCAAAAACTCTGTATGATGTAACCGTTGCCGACTCCGCGCACGGCAGTGTAACCGCCGATAAGGAGCAGGCTTATGAGGGCGAAACGGTAGAGCTTACACCAAATCCTGAACCGGGATACAATCTTTCAGAGATAACAGTCAAGGACGCATCCGACAAACCAATCAAAATATCCGAAAACAAATTCACAATGCCCGAAAGCGGGGTAACAGTATCCGCTGTTTTCGATAGAAAGCAATACGCGATATCCTACGCCGGCGACTATGACGGCGGATGGATTTCAGGACCTCTGTTTGCCGACGAGGGTGATGAGGTTACTGTAAACTGTGCAGCAAACAGCGGTTATGAAGTAACGAAACTCACGTACAGAAACGGCATGGGTGAATATATCTCCATTGACGGCAATACATTCATCATGCCCGCAAGTCAGATAAAGGTATATGCGTCGTTTAAAAAGCGCGATATAAATATCACCTATGAGGCATGTGAGGGCGGCACGGTATCGGGTCCCTCAAAGGCACAGTTCAACGACGAGGTCCAGATCACCATTACTCCCGACGAGGGCTATATCTTCAACAATCTTATTGTTGAGGACGAGTGGGGCGAAACGCCGACTCTTACCGAAAACGGCTTCATTATGCCAAGCGAGGAGGTAACCGTAACCGCCGAATTCCTCGAGATCGTCCCCGCAAAGGAACCGTGGATCGACGAGCAGGGCGAGTATCACCTCGGCAACGTGGAATATATTGATTACTACGGCGATCCTTACTCGATCGACGAAAACGGCGAGCTCGGCGAGGAACTCGAAAGCACAGAGCTGAGTTACTTTGACTTTAAGCTGATCAATAACGATACCGAGTATCAGATCAACTATTACACAGGTCCGACGGATGATCTCACAGAGCTTGTCATTCCAAAGACCTACAAAGGCAAGCCTATTACTGTTCTCGGCACGGATAATAGGAGCGCGTTTATCGCAAACGCAAATCCGAAGCCGCAGTTCACCCTCACTCTCAATGAGAATATCCGCGAGATCAAGGGCTACGCCTTCTATACGATGTGGGTCAAACAGGTTAAGGGCGACAGCTCCGGACTGAATAGAATCGGCGACTACGCGTTCTCGTGGGCGAACAGTCCGAACAACTACACGCTTGATATCAAGCTCGATCACGAAGGTACTGTCACAGTCGGCAAAGGTATTTTCAATAATATGACCGTTACCGCGCGTATTCGTCACGCGACAAAGCTCAGTTCGGGCAGCTTTATGCAAAAGAGTATCTCCTACATCTTAACCGATGACGCCCACACCTACGGTCAGCCAAAATGGACGTGGTCTGATGATCACGGCACGGCAACGGCTAAATTCACCTGCACCGATTCGCGCTGTAAGCACGAGGAAACCGTTGAAGCGACCGTTGCAAAATCATTGACGTCCGAAAAGACTGTCTATACCGCGACGGCGGAGCTTGACGGCAAAACCTACACCGATACCAAAGAAATCGACGGCAGGGATTACTTCGTCGGAAATTCGCTCACCCTCAACGGCGACATCGGCGTAAACTTCTTCGTGGAACTCACTGAGGAAGAGGCGGCAAACGCGACCGTCAGCTTTGAGTGGTTCGATAAGACGCTCGGCGAAGATCAGGTCGTGCTCGTTCCCTGCGGAAACAACACATACAAAGCGACCTGTCCCGTAGCGGTCGCGGAGATGACATACACTATTACCGCAACGCTGAAAATCGACGGCAAAACGGTCGCGACCGATAATTATTCGGCGGTCGAATACGCAAACAAGATCCTCTCAAACGAGTACGCACAGACCTATGACGGCGACATACCGTACAACACTCTCAAGGAGCTTGTGCAGTCTATGCTCGATTACGGCACACGCGCTCAGATACGCTTCGACCGCGATACTGAAAATCCCGCGAACGGCGGCGTATATACTTTTGATAATTCCGAATTGACTTGGGACAGCACCGCAAGCGATATGACAGCGAACCTCGAGAATTACGGTCTGACCTACGTCGGCAGCACGGTCATCTATCTCTCAAAGACCGCGCTCAGGCACTATTACAAGGTCACCGACCCGACCCTCTTCGCAAAGGTTTCCGAAAGCATCACTATGGACGGCAGCCCGATACAGTACGGCGAGCGCAGCGGAATGATCTACTTCGAAGTTCCCGAGATCGCGGCTTACGAGCTGGACGTTCAGCACACGCTTAATATCGGAACGAACAGCTACAGCTACTCCGCGACAGACTTTTTCTCAAAGCTTGTAGCAACCTCGCAGAATGACGACGCTAAGGAGCTGGCAAAAGCGGCTTACCGCTACAATCTCAAAGCAAAAGCATATTTCGGCTGATAGGAGGTAAAAAGTATGGAAAAATACGAACGCACCGAGCTTGAGATCTTTATGTTCCAAACAGAGGACGTAATGCAAGCCTCCAAACCCGAATATGAAGAAGAGCTCGTCGGCTGATCCGCCGCAAATCTAAAGAAATAAAAAACTCACACCCAAAGCAAACCGCCGAGGGTGTGAGTTTTTTCATGTATTTTTACTTTTCACCGGTCCCTGCCTTGTATTCCGACCATCGTGAACCGGTACCGATTAGTGAAGAACGGCGATTTGTCCGCTTCTTTTAGGACGCGGATGAAAAAACCTCCCGCGGCGTTTTATTCTGCCGTAGGAGGTTTGTTTTTGTTTTGTCGGCTTATTTTGCGGAGCTGTTTATTTATGCCCCGATAAGCCTTTTTTTCGCCACATTATAAATGCGACTATTATCGCTATCACAAGAAGTGAGATCAGGAACGCCGGTGAAAAACCGAATGCTATTCCGGTCGGAACTATTATTCCCAGCGTGTTTACGACTTTGAGCGTAGCGTCATCCGTTATGGAGAAGGTCATCGTGTTCGTCCTTTGCGGCTGACCGTCATTGAGCGTGAAGGAAGCGGAATACTCATGGTTCTGTTCGGTCACGGTCAAGTCGACGTCAGGCGGTACCGCGATAATCACTTCATCATCGTGCTTCATAGTGAATGTATCGCCGGAATGAAGCCCGGTGTTCTGTGACACGCCGTTTTTCATCCAGTCATATCCGTCAGTCGGATCGTCTGAATCAACGGTCAGTGTAAAGGTGAATTCCTTGGTATGATCGCCCGCGGTGCCGTTTACGATCTTTCTGATCGTCAGAAGCTTGACATCTTCCTCTTCCTTGACGTTCGGAACGCTCAGCGTGTAGATATAGCTGTCTTCGGTCTCAACCAGCTGACCGTTATATGAATCGCTGATAAGCGACGGAACGCCGAGGGGGGATATGCGGAATACGATATCGTCCTCAAGCTTTGTATATGTCAACGGGGCTTGGGTCTCGGTCAGGAAGTAAACAGAGCCGTTAGCGCCCGGATTGACGGTCCTTCCGCTGTCGCCTCCGCAGATGTAGACCTCGCCGTTTTCAGTGACCATATCTTCAAAGCCTGTTAAAGGATCCTTGTTCTTTTCCAGACCGCCGATTGTGGTGTTCGTCTGCTTGTACAGCGCAAAGTGAGCGTTATCCAACGAAATTCCGGTATCCTCGCTGTCCATCTTGGCGACTTTGAAGTTGAACGGCTTATTATACACGTCGATGAACGCGGTGATGCCGTTCGTACCCGGCTTGCTGTTTGCCCATTTTAGGTCGGTCGCGCTGTTCCACGGAGTACTGCCGTCCGCTTGATACAGTGAAACGGAGTCATCGTTGTTTACTTTGAAGGTCAGCGGTTTTTGCAGACCGACATAGCCCCTTGGAGAAAGGGTTTCTGTCAGGGTATACAGCTGATTGCGCTCGAATTCATACATCATCGTCACAATGCCGTCGGAGCCTGAGGTGTATGTTCCTATCACATTTCCGGTGTTGTCCTTCAGCGTGAACGAAGCGTTTTTAAGAGGCGACTCGCTTTCCCATTTGAACTTACGGATCGCGATACCGCCGCTGCGGGTATTGTTAATGACGTCGGTTCGCGTGGAAGCGTCCTCATCACCCTTGTCGACCGAAACGAAATAATCGAAATTCTTATCGTTGGTCTCACCGGGCGGTGTAGCGTCGTTTGTGCGGGTAGCGGTAAGATTGATCACTCCGCCGTTTTCAATAGGTGTGACGGTTCCGTGATTTGTCACCGTGCCGTCGGAAGCAACCGTGGGATCCTGATTGGAGATTTTGACTTCTTTAACAATGTAATCATCAAGATCAGTGCGCTCGGTGCCGTCGGTATGGGGTTTCAGGCTCGTCCAGAAATAGTTTGCTGTGGTGGACGGAGACCGGATCTGTTTTACAGAACCTTCTAACATCTCTCCGTCAACGTATACAGCCGTGTAAATCGTTTCATGACCTGTGGTAAGCGCAACGTCACTCCAATTCTTTTTGACTGCCAAACCGAAGCCCCTTTTGTTATGAACTTCCATCTGGGGGTTCTCTGCGGCGATGACCTGACCAACGTTGAGCGGATTGCCGTCATATTCGATGTAGGAGGGGATCTCCTGAATCTCGCCGCCTTCCAAAATCTTATCACCCATGACGCGGTAGTAACCGTCGCCCGCTAAACCGTAACCGATCTTGGTATCCTCGGTCACCTTGAAGATCGAACCGACGGGCAGACCCGGAACACAAATCGTATATCCTGCGGGAATGCCGGAAATCGCGCCGAATCCGGAGGTCCTGAACCGCACTTCGTCGATGGAATACTCTTCGATCTCGCCGTTTATAAGCTTATTTGTGTTTTCGTGGTTATAGGTGATCTCTGTTTCAACGAATGTTTTTAACTGAGAATCAAAACGGCAGATTTTTTTATTGCCGGAAAGGACGTAGTAGTGATACATGTTCGCCAGCGGGATCTGATCTGCGGAAACACGAACCGAGGAAATCGACAGACGGAAGTTGAAGGTCGCGGGATCGTCTGTGATTTCGTTGTCATTGGCATCGTAGAGCTTTTTGGTGATATACAGATCCTTAATGACGTTATCCTTGACGAAGTTATCAAAGGAGATCGTCGGCCGCTCCAAAGCGGTGAGCGATTCCGATTCATAGCTTCTCAGGTTGCCTTCTTTAATAACTCTGCCCTCGGGGACAGGCTCGCCGTTGATGGTGACGGTTTCATAAACATCGCTGTCTACGGCACATTCTACGATCTTGTATTTGATCGTATCATCAGGGAAGGCAATCTCTGCGTTCCTTGACGGATTTATAAAGTATATATTGTCATACGCCTGTTCTTCCGTAAAGCCGGGTGGTCGGTATCGCTTGATAAAGGTCGCCGGTTGATTGGAATTCTGATAGGTTACGCCGATAAACTGGTCTTCATTTGTCAGCGGAATCCAATCGGTTTCATCATCTCCGTCGGGGAGTGTATAGAAGATCTGGAACGGATATTCTATGAAGTCGGTATCGAGCTCGTCGGCACCCTCGCCGCTGACGGTCTTGGAAATGACAACGTGACCGGGGGTAACAGACGCGATATTGAAGCGCATATGCAGGTTGGACGCGTTAGCGCCGCGCTCCATATAGAACACCTTCATGGTGTGCGAGGAGTAATCCTTAAAGATG
>CACWXE010000121.1 GCA_902764715.1 uncultured Ruminococcus sp.
TACCGCCAGTCCGTATGTATAAATCACCCTCTCCTCATGATCATAACAAGTCTGATTATTCCTGATGATTACTGCTTGTCGTACAGGGCACATGACGTTGACCATCTGACCGCCGATGGAGCCTGCCTGCTTGGAGGTCAGGTCACCGTTATAGCCCTGCTTGAGGCTGACGCCTACTTCGTTGGCGGCTTCCATCTTGAAGCGCTCCAGCGCGTCCTTCGCCTCGGGAACAACGATATTGCTCTTAGACATGGTATTTCTCCTTTTCAGATTATCGGGCAGATCGCGGCAGACAGCGGGGAGCAGCTCCCCCATCCCCTGCCGCGATACCGTGTCAGGAGAAACTGTCAGACCGCTCTGCAGCCCTTTGTCAGCGGACACGCGTGTCATTTTTGCCTTACCGCTTCGACCTTTCGTTTTCTCAAACGAACGATCTCACAGCACGGCGTTACGCTTTTTTCCGCTGCAATCATATTGTTTGCGCGGATATGAGAAATATTGATAGAAAATTTTGTCATCAAATATTTGTCGGGATCGGTCATTACGTCGTGCGTCAGATCATGAGCTGACGGAGTTATTTCATCGCACCTGTGAGCAAAACGGGATCATGCACGATAACGACGAGATCTTCGCTTATCTGCACCGCTTCGAAGAAAAGGAGCCGTTCGGACAGCTCAGCTTGTGGGATGAACGAAAATCAATGATCAAGATACGATAACAACTCAGGAGCAGATGGAGAAAGAAGCCCGCAAGCAGATGCGTGAAGCAAAGAAAAGGGTTTCTGTTATTACTGCTATCAAAAATCGGGCGAAGATGAAAAGGATCATCTTCGCCCGAAGGTTTATTTTGACGTGATCATCAGATCGATCAATAATTCTCGGCGTGGATCTCAAAGTAGCTCTGCGGATGATTGCAGGTGGGACATACATCGGGCGCCTTGGTGCCGACGACGATATGACCGCAGTTGCGGCACTCCCATACCTTGACCTCGCTCTTCTCGAATACCTGCGCGGTCTCGACATTGTTCAGCAGGGCACGGTACCGTTCCTCATGGTGCTTCTCGATCGCCGCGACCAGTCTGAATTTTGCCGCGAGCTCTGTAAAGCCCTCTTCCTCGGCTGTTTTGGCAAAGCCCTCGTACATATCGGTCCACTCGTAGTTTTCGCCCTCGGCGGCGGCTTTCAGATTATCGGCGGTCGAGCCGATGCCCTCAAGCTCCTTGAACCACATTTTGGCGTGTTCCTTCTCATTGTCCGCGGTCTTTAAAAAGAGAGAAGCGATCTGCTCATAGCCCTCTTTCTTCGCGACGGACGCAAAATAGGTATATTTGTTTCTCGCCTGAGATTCGCCCGCAAAGGCGGCTTCCAGATTCTTTTCGGTTTGGGTTCCTGCGTATTTTGACATAGTTTTTTCCTCCTTTGTTATTGTGATTCCGCATGATTTGTGCGTGCGGTATTGCCATTATATTTCCACGGAAAGCGGTGATTATGCAGCCGCGATCCGATTCTCCTCTTTAGGAGCGAAAGGAAAACAGGTTTCTCCCTTCGGTCGGTCAATTGATGCAATCCCTCCGCCTCGTACCTCGGCACCTCCCTTTACCAAAGGGAGGCATTTTAATGGTGGGCTCTGCCCACACCCGATTATAGCGGGAGGAGCAAGCCCCTCCCCTACAAGTCTAAGCCTTTCCCGATCGGGAGCGTCAATCGGCGCGGATCTCGAATTTTTTATCAAAGCCCGTCAGCGTAAAAACGTCCATGACCTTGCGATCGACGTTGCGCACCGAGAAGGCGCCGCCGTTTGCGTTGACGACGCGAAACAGCGCGACGGTCTCTCTGAGACCTGCCGACGAGATATACTCGAGTCCTTTAAAATCGAGGACAACATTCTTGGCGGCTCCGAGATCCTCGACCTCTTGATGGAATTCGGGAGCGGTCATGGTATCGAGCCAGCCGTCGACCGCGATGGTCAGGGTATCGCCGTCAAGCTTCTTTGTGATCGTCATTTTGTTCCTCCTCGCTGAAAGTCAGCTGTAAGATATTCTTATCATCGATGTATTCATAACGGTAGCTCTCGGCGATCGAGAACGCCAGATAGCGTCCCAAGCCGCCGATCGCGTTTTCGTGATCATAGTCGTTGATATCGAGCACATCACGGGTCGGGTCAAAGGGTCTGCCGCTGTCGATGAAGGTCAACGTGATATGCTTTTGATCGTGATAGAGCCTGATGATCGCGTCGTCGGGCGAATCATAGGCATAGGAGCAGATATTGACGAAGATCTCCTCCGCCGCCAGATAGATCGTGCGCTTGATATCGTCGCCGAACGGCAGCGCGAAGATCGCTTCTTTGAGCTTGTGCAGCTGTTCGACCTCGGATCTCAGCCTGAGAATGGTTTCGTCGGGGCTGTGGGTCGTTTGCAGCGTCAGGATGGTGATGTCGTCGTTTTGCTCCGCGCCCTTTGTAAAGCCGTGCAGATCATCCAGGATCACATCCAGCGTGTTATCCGTATGCGCCGCGATACAATCACGGAGCTTTTCCTCCAGACGCTCTGTGGAATAGAACCCGTTTTCGGCGCTCTTCGCCTCATTGACGCCGTCGGTATAGAGGAACAGGCTGTCGCCCGGCTTGATCATCACGGTCGCGTCCTCATAGACCTCACCATCGAACAGTCCCGCCGCTACGCCGTGCGCCTCGTCGAGCGGGATCAGGGTATCGGACAAAAGATACGGGATATTGTGTCCCGCGTTGGAGTAGGTCAGGATGCCGGTGGACGGATCATAGATCACCACAAAGGTCGTGATGAACAGTCCGCCGGGATTACGCTGAGTAAGCGTATTATTATATGTTTCCAGAATTTCGGAGGGCAGATGTCCCCCGATCGCGTTCTGATGCAGCAGGGTGATCGCGCGCGCCATAAAGAGCGACGCGGAGATTCCCTTGCCGGAGACGTCGGCAACGGCGACAAAGATCCTGCCGTCATCCAGTACGCTGTAGTCATAATAATCGCCGCCGACGTCCTTGGCGGGTTTGACATACGCGTTGATCGCGTAACGGTCGCTGTGCAGATGACCGGGCAGGAGCAGTCCCATCTGAATCTCACGCGCGATATTCAGCTCCGCCTCAGTCGTGTGCTTATCGCGGTTGAGCGCGTCGATATCATCGATGTACCGGTTGATATCCTCAGTCATGGTGTTGAAGGAATGCGCCATCTGCGCGAATTCCCGACCGCCCTTTTCCTCCAGCTTCCGGATGCCCTTTTTCCGGTCGGCGACAAAGCTGCTCATACGGTCGCTGAGCACACGGAGCGGCTTAGTGACCTTGAAATACAGCAGCAGCGCGAACGAGGCGGCGATCAACAGCGTGATCGACAGCGTCAAAAACGCGATCTGCGCGAACCGGTGTTTGAACCGGGCGTTGACACGATGGACAGCGATCTCCGACGCGACGATCAGAGGCTTTTTATACTGAACGAATTGTCCCGTTTCCGCGTCCAAATAACGCGTGCACGGCATATAACAGATCAGCGCGTCATCGAACTGGGTCACCTCGTGCTTGATCACGCCGTCGGTGTTGCCGTTATATGCCTCGATCTCGGAATCGTTCAGCTTTCCCTTTACGGTCACGCCTCTGAAACGGGTCTCTTTCGCCTCTTCCGATGCATCGTCGCCGAACGCGATCTCCAGATAGGTTTCAGAGCGCGTATCGAGGTTCGGCTCGACCACGTAGATATAGGTGACATTGAACAGCTCACAGATATTGTCAAACAGCGGGTCAACGATCTCCTCATCGGTTTGGTCATCATAGACGTTATACGTTTCACAGTAATGCACGGTTGCCTTCGCGGCGCCGCGCAGCTGATCCTCAAAGATCTGCAGATTGTTGTCATAAGAGATCTTGTAGGTCAGCATCAGCACAACGCCGTCGAGGATCAGGATGATCAAAAACATCAAAAGACTCATCCGCGTAAAAAGGGAGTATGTCCTTTTTATCTTGGGATTTGTATTCGGTTTTGGAATGTTGTCGGAAGACGGATTCTCTTTCTTCATATCGTTACCTGTTAACGGTCACTACCGTGACATTAAAGCCCAGTACACGGTTATATTCGATCGAGGACGTCAGCGAGCGCACCAGCTTGAGACCGGTCACCTCGCGTCCGCTGTCATCCCTATATTCGGTAGGATTAAAGATCTTGCCGTTATCCCTGATGCGGAGCACCACGCACGGATCGGACACCTTGACAAAGACGTCGACGCTATCCGTCTGGCCCTTGGCGGCATAGGTCGCGCTGTTGACGCACAGCTCCTCGACCGCTACGCCGATATTGTGCGCAAGGTTCTTTTCCACGCCGTTTTCCTCACAGAAGGCGACAGCCTTATGCGCGGCGTCGGTGGCTTCTTCCTTATTATTGCGAATGGAGAAATCGAGCGCCTTGCCCTCTTCCCCTTCGATCAAAAGATAATTATCCTTATGCTTGACGTTCTTGTAGATCACCACGATCACTATCGTGATCAGGATGGTCGCCAGCTTTGAAAACGGGAACGACGCCCACAGCCAGTAGATGTCGATCTTTGAGAAAATGTACATCAGCGGCACGATCGTCGCGAAGCCGTCAAGCACAACGAGGATATTCGCCAGCCATTTCTGCTTGGTCGCCTGATAGAACGAGCGCATGACGTAGATCACCGCGAGGATCGGGATATTGATGGACATGATACGGAAGGTCACCGCGAAGACCTCGGTCAGCGCGGGATCGGTGAGGCCGTACATAGCCGCCAGCGGCAGCGGGAACAGCTCGGAGATGATCAGGATCACGGCGGACATGCCGACCGTCATCCACATACCATAGCGCAAAGCGAGCTTTTGCCCCTGCACATCCCGCTCGCCGTACAGCGCGCCGAGGATCGGGAGCATGGTCATCGTCGCGCCCTCGATAAAGATAAAGCACAGGCTGTTCAGTGAGAAGGAAACGGACGCGATCTGAGTACCGGCGGTGCCGGTCGCGGAAAGGATGATCGCGTTGGTGAAGAACAATCTGAGGAAGTTGCACACATAGATCAGCGCCGACGGCATACCGGTGCTCAGGATCTTGCCCATCATCTTCAAGTGACCCATCGCCTTGCGGGTGAAGTGAACGGTGCGCGATTTGCCCTTGAAATAGCCGATCACGAGCAGTGAACCGAGGGCATAACCCGTAACGGTCGCCCATCCGGCTCCCGCGATGCCCCATCCGAAGACCGCCATATAGAGCCAGTCACAGAAGAGGTTGATCACATTGGACACGATCGGCAGAGCGGTCGCGAGCTTCTTCATACCGTCGGTACGCGCAAAGGCGGCGGTCTGGTTATTCAGCGCCGTCAGCGGTGTGATCACCCACAGCGGGACAAGGTAAGCGGCGATCAGTCCCTCGAGCTCGGGCTTATGCAGTCCGAGCAGACCGGCGGTCGGTGTGACCACCATAAGACCGATCACGCTGATCACCACACTGGACAGGATCCCCGCCCAGAACGAGATGGTGAACGCGATATCCGCTTTTTCATTCTCACGCTTACCCTTGTACATGATCGCCAGCGTGTTGCCGCCGAAGGTGAACATCGCGATCGGGATGTTCTTGAGGAAGCTGATCGAATAGGTCAGGTTGATGGCGGACAGCTCGAGCGTGCCGAGGATCTGACCGACCAGGATCCCGTCAACGATGCTCGACAGATACATCGAGGCTGTCATCGCCAGCGTGGACACCAACAGATTGCGGTAGGTTTTATTGATCAATTTACCGGAT
>CACWXE010000122.1 GCA_902764715.1 uncultured Ruminococcus sp.
CGCTTCCGTTCTCGGCGGCGTTCTCGCGATTGTTGCTATCGTACTGAACATCATCGCGTATATCGTATATCTGTCCCTGCTGAACAAGGGCAAGAATATGCTCGCAGAATAATCATTCTACTATGTCTCCCTTTTCTAAGGGAGGCGGCACGGACACTTGTGTTCGTGACGGAGGGTTGTTTCGATCAATCCGTAATACAATGCTGCAGCCGTTCTTAAATTGAGAGCGGCTGCACTGCATTGTTGATCGTCGTAAATATAATTATGCCGATTTCTGATAGGAAACAGGCTTTAGCGGTTTTATTCGATTTCCTATCAGAAATCCACATAACGTAAGGAGTAAACAATGGTTGAGAATAACAAAGCTGTGAATACCGTCTCATCGGAAGAAACCGATGCAACTATAACAGAAAAAGCTGCATCCGGGGAAGTTTCCGAAAACGACGGATCAAGTGTCGAAAAGCCCGAGAAAAAATCCTTTTGGAATGAGAACAAAGTCGAGATCATCGTGGCGATCCTCCTCGGCGTGACCGCGCTGCTGACAGCGTGGGCTTCGTGGATCGGATCCCTGCATGGCGGCCTCCAGGCGATCAACTTCACCAAGAGTAACAATACGTCCTCACAGGCGACTTCCGCGTATAACCTCGGTTTACAGATGTTTCTTTCCGACATTATGACATGGAACACGATGATGGATTATTCCTTTGAAATGGCGATGGCGGAATCTGACGGCAATCAGGAGAAGGTGGATCTCATCAATGAAAAGCTCAAAACATATACGGAACAGAACGCGAGCGATATCCTGATGGAGGGTATCAAATGGATGAAGGAAAACGATGAGGACAGTCCGTTCAAAATGCCGCAAATCACCGAGAAGTATTTTACGGACGCCGAAGAGAAGTCCGAGGAGGCGAGAGACCTGCTCAAAGAGGGTCAGAATGATAACGCGCGCGGCGACGCCTATAATCTCGTGAGCGTCCTCTATTCGCTGGTGCTGTTCCTGCTCGGTATCGTCGGAATCTTCAAGCGACTGCCGAACCGTATCGGCGTTTTGTCGATCGCTTTAGTCATTCTGATCGGCGCTTTGATCTATATGCTGACGATCCCGCTGCCGACAGGCTTCAATATATGGAACTATATCGGATTGAGGTAAACATCCGATCTGGATAAAAAGAAAAACCGGAGGTAAAAATTCAAATGAAAACAATCAAAAAGTGGCTATTGCCGTACAAACAGGCGCTCCCCGCGCTGCTACTTTATCAGATCAGCGCAACGGTAGCTTCCGCTGCGTGGCTGGCACTGTTCAAATGGATCTCCGGTCTGTTGATCCGCGGAACGGGCAAGGTGGCGATCAGCAGCGGTGACTTTCTCTTCCTGTTCAAAACATGGCAGGGTTATGTGATCATTCTGCTCGCCATCCTGACGCTGTTTTTGCTTGTGGCGATCGATATCAACCCGCTGGTCATCCTTTGCGGACGGATCCTCAAGGGAGAAAAACCCAATGTGCTGCTTTGCTTCAAGGAAGGATTTGTTTCACTGAAACGCTTCTTTACACCCGGCGGATTCGTCGTTGTTCTGTACCTTTCTCTGTTGGCGCCTATTCTGGGCTTCGGCGTTTCGATCTCTCTGACCCAGAACCTCTATATCCCGAAATTCATCACCTCGGTCATCTACTCGACCCCACTGTATCTGATCCCCGTGATCATCGTTGTTGCCTTATTGCTGGTCTTAGGCGTCATCTACATGTTCATTCTGCACGGAACCCTGTTGGATGGTATGAAGCTGAAGGACTCGGCGCGCAACTCGGTACGTCTTGTCAAAAAGAACTGGAAAGACTTTCTCAAAAGTATCGTCGTATTCCTTTTGCTGTACGCGGTAGTGCTCGGCTTGCTGCTCGGACTTCTCGCGCTGGTTTTATGGATCAGATCGCTGATCCCGATGGCGGAAAACGTGAATCTGATCGTATCACTGGTGCTGATGCTGATCCTCCTGTTCCCGATGTTGTACATTGTCGCGCTGTTCATGCCGAATTACGTTTTGAAGCTCACCATGCTCTACAATCGTTATCAGAGTGAGGACGGGTGGGAGTATCAGAAGCGTGAACCGCGCAAATCTCCGCTGGTGATCGCCAATGTGGTTCTCGTTGTTCTGGCGATTGTCGGTCTCACCGTGGTCGTAGCGACGATGGGCGAACAGCTGTTCCCCAATGAGATCAAGACCGGATATATCGCGCACCGCGCCGGCGGTAACGAAGCCCCCGAAAACACCGTGGCGGGCGTTGACGCCGCCTACAAGCTCGGCGCTTCCGGAGCGGAGATCGATATCCAGCGCACCTCCGACGGTTATTATGTCGTCAACCATGACGCTGACTTCGCCCGTACCTGCGGCGTAGCAAAGAAACCCTCCGAAATGACGCTCGCTGAGGTAAAGGAGCTGAAGGTGGACGGCGAGCCCGTAGCGACCTTTGAAGAGATGCTCGACGCCAGCCACGAACGTGTGATCCTCTATGTAGAGCTAAAGGGTGAGACAGCCGATCAGCAGATGGCGGACGACGCCGTGCGTATCATCAAGGAAAGAGGCATGGAGAAGGAAACTGTCCTCATCTCTCTGCAATATGACTTGATCGATTATATCTCGAACACTTATCCTGAAATGGAAACGGGTTATCTCACCTTCGTATCCTTCGGCGATACCGCCGCGCTCAACTGCGATTACCTCGCTTTGGAAGAGGAAACGTCTACTCACAGCATGATCAGCAGTATCCACGACAAAGGCAAGAAGGTCTTTGTCTGGACGGTCAACGACGACGAAGACCTGTACAAGTTCCTCAGCAGCGACGCCGACGAGATCATTACCGATAATGTTTCCGGCGCGAAAGCAACCAAAGCATTGCTCGAAGAAAGAACTCTGTTTGACAGAATGGTAGACGATGTGACAGATCTGTTCTTCGGATGATCCTCTGCTGTCCTTTCGGATGCAATCTTGATCGATAAGGAGAGAGTATATGAAAGAAAGAAAAATGAGGCGCTACCAAAATCTTTTGACGGTCAGCGGCCTCGGTGTGATCATATTCGGCTTATGGAGCGTTCTGAAAACCATCTTGCTTCTTTTCATGAAAGAGGGGATAGTGAGCGAGATCCCGGATGATACCTTTGTCCGTGTGATGTTCTTTGTGATCCTCGGAGGGATTTTGCTGATCGATGTTTTGATACGCTTATACGTCGGACTGTCCGCCCGCGCCGAGGGCTTCGGAAAGAAGAAGGGCTACGGGTATGTCGTTATCGCCATATTGATGGCGCTGGCTTCTCTGACGTCTCTTGTGCTGATCTTTTTTGATACGAATGAACAATCGCTCTGGGAGCTGATCGTATCCGTTATCGTGGAAGCGACGTCACTGGTCGTTGCGATCGAGCTGCTGGTCGCCGCTTTTACCGTTAAAAAGCTGAAAAAAGAGATGGGGGAGGTGTCGTAATGCAAAAGGATTTTCACTATTATGCTACCTACTGCGCAGCGTTTCTTGCCGGTTATTCTCATGAAGAGAGCCTCTCGATCTGCTACAGCGCGCAGTTTGTCGACTGGTGCTCCGCCACGCTTCTATCAAAGCTGAAGGCGCCGCTTTCCGCCGCGACGACACAACTGCAGCTGGAAATGATGGACACAAGGACCGACCGTGTCGGGCTGCAGGATATCACCCGCATCTGGGCGTCGTTCCATTTTCTTCCTTATGATCTTCACGCGACAAGGAAGGGCTGCGGAAAAAGATATCTGGATAAATACCGCCTGATCTGCAAGCCGAACAGCGATCTGGTCGTCGAAACCGTCAAGTTGGCGAAGGGAAAATCCCTGCAGGCGGCGGGCGTCGCGATGCACGTTCTCGCGGATACATGGGCGCACAGCTATTTCGCCGGCACGCCTTCGTTCGCGATCAATAATACCAACTATCACTTCTATGAGCTGGTGCCCGACGGCGACGGCTTTGAGGAGAGAAAGATCAAATTCATTCACAGCACGAGCGCTCCCGATGATTTTGAGAAGAGCGTTTATGTCAATAGCCTGTACCAGACCAGCGAGAAATCGATCATGAATCTCGGTCACGGACGGGCGGGACATCTGCCGGATTACAGCTTTATGCGCTACAAATATCTGCCGGCATGGGCGGATTATGAGGAGATCCTCAAGGATAATCCCAAGGAATACTTCAATGCGTTTTGCCAGATGGTATACGCGCTGCGCTATCTGCGCGGCGAGAGTCAGACCTTTGAAAAAGAGACCTACGACAGCGAGAAGGTCGCGCCCTATGCGTCAAGGATCAAAGAGATCCTGATCAAGCGTCAGGGTGAGGCGGGAGCCTGTGAGGATTGGAAGGCATTCGGCGAAGAGCTCTCCGGATGCACGATCGACGATTTCGATATGGAGCGCTATCAGGATGAATATACCGGCGCGGACAAGGATCAGAAAAACACTACGTTCCTCGGCAAATTCATTCTTGCCGCTTTATCGCAAAAGAGTATGGTGACCAACCGTATCTTCAAATCCGGCAATAAGCTGGCGGGTTATTCCGTCGACTACGTAAAGAAAGGTTTTCGCGGTAATCGTGATTTCAAGGGCTTGGTCGATCAGAAGGAAGGGGGCGATCAAGTATGAGCGGCGGTCAGCGAATCAAAAATGTCTTGATCGGTATCCTGATCATTCTGGGCGCGGTGATACTGATCGCCTTTCCCGAAGAGGGTATCATTATTACCGCTTCTATCCTGAGTTTATCCCTGTTTGTTTACGGGATCAAAACCCTGATCTATTACATCACGATGACGCGACATATGGTCGGCGGGAGGATTATGCTGTATCTTGCCGTTGTCGTACTGGATCTCGGAATGTTCACGATGATGCTGACGAATATCCCGAAAATGTACATCGCCCTGTATCTCGTGGTGGTCTACGCGTTCTCCGGAGCCATTGATATTCTGCGCGCGTTGGAAGCGAAGAAGTATCAGGCGCCGTCGTGGCGATTCAGCCTGATATCGGGTATCATCAGCGTTGTCATCGCGATCCTTTGTATCGTTTTTATCGGATCGACCAATATGATCGTGTATTTATACAGCGCCGGTTTGATCTATTCCGCGATCGCCCGTATCGTCACGGCTTTCCGCAAAACAGCGATCGTATATATTCAGTGATTAAAATGATAAACAATTGATGCAATGGTTAACGCCGCAGGAACATTGGTGTTCCTGCGGCGTTTTTTCTTCTGTTGGTTTAACAATATTGATATTGCGGCATCAAAAGTCGAGCGTTACAGTGCTTCCCTGCGTTACCGGCGTATTGTCAAGATTAGCTGCTTTGATAGTAAAGGCAGCCGATTTGATATTGTTTGCGTTCAGGGATTCGTTTCCGTCTAAATACTCTTTCAGCGAAATGGAGATCACGGACTTTTTATTCGACCAAATCAGATCGGAGCCAACAAATGAATCTTTTACGCTTGTGCCGTTGAGCTTCAGATTTGATAAGTTGATATACAGAGCTTGATCTGATTTGTTCTCGAATTCAACCATCAGGCTGCTTTTACCGTCCTTGTTGGTGACTATCGTCTGGGATAAGATACTGACATTGCCTTCGGAGTAATTCGAACTTTCTGATAAAGCGTTTACTGTAAGACCATAAGCGTTTTGCAGAGAGTTGCCCTTCATTGTTTTCAGATAAGTATCTTCATTGTAGTTATAACTGTCCGCGTTTTGAGTCTTAACAAAGACCATATCGCTTTTTTCGCTTTTA
>CACWXE010000123.1 GCA_902764715.1 uncultured Ruminococcus sp.
GAAGGACAAGATCTTTGAGTACAAGGAGCGTATCGCCAAGCTTCATGAAATGGAGCAGAACAAGGATGATTTCATCAAAGCGATCCGCAAGTTCATGGATATGCAGACTTTGACCGCGCCGATGCTCAGAGAGCTGATCGATCATATCGATGTCTATGAAAAAGAGGGCAGCAGCAAGCATTACACCCAGCGGATCGCAATCTATTACCGCTTTGTCGGATATATCGAAATCCCCACAGAGCCGGATTACGAAAACTATACCGCCGATACGAGGCAGGGCGTAAAGGTGGAATATCTGCCAACGGAGATGTTCCCAAGCCAGCGCGGCAAATCCGCATGATGGTTAATAAATCAACAAAGGAGGAGCAGACCGAAATCTGCTCCTGCTGAGAAAAACCGAAAAGAAAATGAGTGTTGATAACTTAAGTCCGTTATCAACACTCATGCTGGTCGGAGTGAAGTACACTTGTTCTGTCGGCGATCGACTGCCTCGCCTTCGGATCGACACCTCCAGTCACAAGCCTGATCTACGCTCTCGCTCAAAACAGTCCACCGGACTGTTTTGCCCTTCGGATTGCGCTTGCGCTTAATCCTCGGTACGCTCGCCTTCAAATTCCTTCACTCCTCCGTTGCTTGAAAATCATATGAGGGATAGGTTCTTAGCGAACCTATCCCTCATATGAATGGTACGAGTGTTGATAACGGACTTAGTCGATACGGGACTTCCCGCGGGCACTCCCGAGGAGAAGCCCGACAAGGAAGTCGCCGCCTATACAGGTAAGGATATTTGCAGTTATATGGAGGCGTTCCGCGCTCTCGGCTATGAGCCCGAGCAGGTAACGAAGATCCTGCTGACCCACAGGCACAGCGACCATTCTGGCGAATTAAAGTCTTTCCCGAACGCGAAGATCTATGTCAACGCCGAGGAGCTTGACGCCACCGAATTACAGGGTATCGACAACATCGTGCCCGTGACCTTCACCGACGGCGCGTATTATAACTTCCCCGAGAGCCAGAAGATCCGCGACGGTATCTATTTCATCAAAGCTAAGGGTCACACCAAGGGCAACAGCCTTGTGATTGTCGAGGACGGCGGTCTCTTCTATATGCTCCATGGCGACATCACCTATGTGGATGAGGCGCTCTATGAGAACAAGCAAAGCGTCGTCTTTGATGACCTTCAGGAGGCGCTCACCACCCTCGGCAGAGTGCGCGAGTTCGTTCGCAATCATCCGACCGTCTACTGTGGTACGCATACGCCCCAGGGCTATGAGAATCTTGAAGCAAAGCGCGTGATGGATCTCGACCATCCCGTTGAGACGGTTTTTGCCGAGATCGACTTCACCGAGCAGGAGGCGACGGGTATCTACATCTGCTCCGTCTGCGGATATGTGTACGATCCTGCGGAAAATGACGGCATAGCCTTCGAGAACCTGCCCGACGACTGGCGCTGTCCGAGATGCAAACAGCCGAAAGAGAAATTCAACAGAGCATAAAGCAAAAAGAAAACGAGCATAGAGTTCTCCGTGATGAGATCTATGCTCGTTTATTATTTCTGAGTCGACCTACCAAATCATTTTATATCAATACTCCGTTGCAGTTATCGATATATCATACCGCTTGCCTTACGTCTATGATAGTCCTGAAAAATCATGTGCGCCTCAAATAATTATGCAAAAAACGCTTGACATTCCACCCCATTTGTGATATATTATGTAAAAATTTAACACCTCAAACCGTTGAAGCGGAGATAACGGCAATCATGCCTGTACAGAGAACCCGTGTTGCTGAGAGTCGGGTCAGAAACAAGTTGTCAAATGGACCGCTGAGGGCGCAGTCAAATGTGACTTTTGTCACAGAGTATTCTGCGACGTTGCAGGCAGACGTCATTTGCCGGGGATATGCTGGTATCCCGCTAAGCGCACAGGTCATGCTGTGAAATCAAGGTGGCACCGCGGATAAGCCAAGGTGGCACCGCGGATAAGCTGTTATTCGTCCTTGACAGAAGGTTCATTCTGTCAAGGACGTTTTGTGATTTAAGGAGGATTTGTATATGAAAATTAGACCGACTATCGACGAAGTCAAAGAGTTCGCTTCCTCATCCGAGTACGACGTACTGCCGGTGAGCTGTGAGCTTCTTTCCGACTTCACTACGCCCATCGAAGCCATGAGGATACTGAAAAACGTATCGACGCACTGCTATATGCTGGAATCCGCGCAATCAAACGAAACATGGGGGCGGTATACCTTTCTCGGCTTTGAGCCGAAGATGGAGATCACCTGCATAGAAGGGGAAATGAAGCTCGGAAACCTCAAGGTCAAAACCGATGATCCTTCTGCATATCTGCGGCAGATCCTCAGCGAATACAAGAGTCCGCGTTTTGATTATCTGCCTCCCTTCGCGGGCGGACTGGTCGGCTATTTTTCCTATGATTATCTCGCCTACAGCGAACCGAGCGTGAAACGTGACACGGAGGATACTGAAAACTTCAAGGACGTTGATCTGATGCTGTTCGACAAGGTGATCGCCTTCGACCATCTGAAACAAAAGATCATCCTCATCGTCAATATGCCGCTTGATGACGTAGAGGTCGGCTACAACAAGGCGATCATGGAGCTTTCCCAGCTCAGCGATCTTCTGAAAAACGGCGCAAAGAAGAGTGAACCCGCCGGAAGGCTGACGGGTGAGGTCGCACCCCTGTTTGATCAAAAGAAGTTCTGCGCGATGGTGGAAAAGGCAAAGCACCATATCCGCGAGGGCGATATCTTCCAGATCGTGCTGTCAAACCGTTTATCCGCTCCGTTTGAGGGAAGCCTGTTCAATACCTACCGCGTGCTCAGAACCATCAATCCCTCGCCGTATATGTTCTATTTCTCCGGCACGGATGTAGAGGTCGCGGGCGCTTCACCGGAAACTTTGGTCAAGCTGGAGGACGGTGTGCTCCATACCTTTCCGCTCGCCGGCACCAGACCCAGAGGAAAAACAGAAGAGGAGGACAAGGCGCTGGAAGCGGAGCTGCTGTGTGATGAAAAGGAGCTTGCCGAGCACAATATGCTGGTCGATCTCGGACGCAACGACCTGGGCAAGATCAGCAAATTCGGCACCGTAGCAGTCGAAAAGCTGCACTCCGTCGAACGGTTCTCCCACGTCATGCACATCGGCTCAACGGTACGCGGTGAGATACGCGATGATAAGGATGCACTGGACGCGATCGAAGCGGTACTGCCCGCGGGAACGCTGTCTGGAGCGCCGAAGATACGAGCCTGTCAGCTGATCGGAGAGTTGGAGAACAACAAGCGCGGCATCTACGGCGGCGCGATCGGCTACATCGATTTCACCGGCAACATGGACACCTGCATCGCCATCCGTATCGCCTATAAGAAAAACGGAAAGGTATTTGTCCGCAGCGGCGCGGGGATCGTCGCCGACTCCGACCCCGAAAAGGAATATGAGGAGTGCCTGAACAAAGCGAAAGCCTCGCTCGCGGCGCTTAGGATCGCTCAGGAGGTGGAATGATGGTAATATTGATCGATAATTACGACAGCTTTTCCTATAATCTTTACCAGTATATCGGCGAGATCGATCCCGATATCAAGGTCATCCGCAATGATGAACTGACCGTCGAGGAGATCCACGCGCTGGCGCCCGACCGTATCATCCTTTCTCCGGGACCGGGCAGACCGGAGGACGCCGGCAACATCATCGAGGTCGTCCGAAAGCTCGGCATAGAGATCCCGATCCTCGGCGTATGTCTCGGTCATCAGGCGATCTGTGCCGTGTACGGCGCGACGATCACCTATGCCAAGCAGCTCATGCACGGCAAGCAGAGCGAGGTGCATTTCGACGCCGCCTGTCCGCTGTTCAGCCGCTGCCCCGAGAACTCCCTCGTTGCGCGTTACCATTCGCTTGCCGCCGATCCCGACACCATCCCCGACTGTCTGCGCGTTACCGCGACGACAAAGGACGGAGAGGTCATGGCGGTACAGCACAAGATCTTTCCCGTTTACGGCGTCCAGTTCCACCCCGAATCCATTTTGACGCCGGACGGCAAAACCATATTGAAAAACTTTTTAGTCGGCTGATACAGCCGTAATTCAGATACAAAGGAAGGTTTATGATGATCAAAGAAGCAATCGAAAAAATAGTCAGTAAGGAAGATCTCACCTATGACGAGGCATATGCCGTCATGAACGAGATCATGAGCGGAGAAACGTCACCAACCCAAAACGCCGCTTTTTTGGCGGCACTGTCCACGAAAAGCGCCAGAGCGGAAACAACGGATGAGATCGCGGGCTGTGCCGCGGCGATGCGTGATCACGCTACCAAGGTCGATACCGGCATGGAGCTCTTTGAGGTCGTCGGTACGGGCGGCGACAACGCCCACAGCTTCAACATCTCCACCACCACCGCGCTTGTCGCGGCGGCAGGCGGTATGAAGGTCGCAAAGCACGGCAACCGCGCCGCGTCTTCCCTATGCGGTACGGCGGATTGTCTGGAGGCGCTCGGCGTGAACATCAACCAAAGTCCCGCAAGATGTGTCGAGTTGTTGAACGAGGTAGGTATGTG
Organism: uncultured Ruminococcus sp.; assembly: GCA_902764715.1. Taxonomy (GTDB): domain Bacteria; phylum Bacillota; class Clostridia; order Oscillospirales; family Acutalibacteraceae; genus Ruminococcoides. Next base: position 4,568 of record CACWXE010000123.1, read on the forward strand.
CTTCTTCTTCGCGCAAAAGTATCATACCTCGATGAAATATGTCGGCGGGATCCGCAGGGAGCTGGGCTTCAGAACCGTCTTCAATATCCTCGGACCGCTCACCAATCCCGGCTCGCCGACCATGCAGCTCTTAGGCGTGTATGACGACTATCTGGTGGAGCCGCTGGCACAAGTGCTCGTCAACCTCGGCATCCGCCGCGGTATGGTCGTGTACGGTCAGGAAAAGCTGGATGAGATCTCCTTGAGCGCGCCGACCACGATCTGTGAGATCAAGGACGGCTGGTTCAAATCCTCGGTGATCACTCCCGAAAAGTTCGGCTTTGAGCGCTGTACAAAGGAAGATCTCAGGGGCGGTACACCCGAAGAAAACGCGCAGATCACCCTCGCGATCCTGAACGGAGAAAAAGGTCATAAGCGCAACGCCGTGCTGATGAACGCCGGCGCGGCGCTGTATATCGGCGGCAAAGCGGACAGCATGAAGGCCGGCATTGATCTTGCCGCTCAGATCATCGACTCCGGCAAGGCGCTCACAACGCTCGACAAGCTGATCGAGGTCAGCAACCGTCCCGAGGTGGAAGCATGACGATCCTCGACCGCCTCGCGGAACACGCGAAGGAACGGGTATGTGAAGCAAAAAAAGCGACGCCTTTGTCCGCCGTTCGGCGACAGGCGGAGAATCTGTCGAGGGGAGCTTTCGCTTTTGAAACCGCGCTGAAAAAGCCGGGGATCTCCTTTATCTGCGAATGTAAAAAGGCTTCTCCCTCCAAGGGCTTGATTGCGCCGGATTTTCCGTATGCGCGGATCGCGATGGATTATGAGGCGGCGGGCGCGGACTGCATCTCCGTGCTGACCGAGCCGAAGTGGTTTTTGGGCAGTGATGACTATCTCAGAGAGATCGCAAGCGCTGTTTCGATCCCCTGCCTGCGCAAGGATTTCACCGTTGACGAATACATGATCTATGAAGCGAAGCTCCTCGGCGCGTCTGCAGTGCTGCTGATCTGCTCCATCCTGAGCGAAATGCAGATCAAAGAATATATTGCTGTTTGTAACGAACTCGGCATGTCGGCACTGGTGGAGGCGCATGATGAGAGGGAGGTCAACACGGCAATCCGCTCCGGCGCACGGATCATCGGCGTCAACAACCGCAATCTGAAGGATTTTTCGGTCGATACCGATAACAGCGCAAGGCTCAGAGAGCTGATCCCGCAGGATATCCTTTTCGTCTCCGAAAGCGGCGTCAAAGACGCTGAGGACGTCAAGCGCCTGCGTGAGATCGGGGCGGACGCGGTACTGATCGGCGAAGCGCTGATGAAGGCGCCCGACAAAAAGGCGAAGCTCGCTGAATTACGGAGTATGCTATGACAAAGATCAAGCTGTGCGGACTGTCCCGTCCGTGCGATATCATAACGGCAAACGAATTAATGCCGGAATATATCGGATTTGTGTTCGCACCGAAAAGCAAGCGGTATATCGATCCGCAACAAGCGGCTCAGTTAAAAGAACTGCTGTCGCCCGATATCCGGGCTGTCGGCGTGTTTGTCGATGAAGCGCCCGATACAGTCGCCGCGCTTTTGAACAACGGCGTCATTGATATCGCTCAGCTCCACGGCGGCGAGGATGAAGCCTATATACAAAGGTTAAGACAGCGTACCGATCAGCCGATCATCAAGGCGTTCCAGATCAAAACTTGTCATGATCTCGCCGAAGCGGAAGCCTGTACCGCCGATCATATCCTGCTGGATTCCGGCGCGGGAACAGGCAATGTATTCGATTGGTCGGTATTGCGGGACGTTAAAAGACCGTATTTTCTCGCGGGAGGACTGTCCCCCGATAATGTCGGCGATGCGGTCAGGCTTTTACATCCATACGCGGTGGACGTCAGCTCCGGCATCGAAACGGACGGACGCAAAGACGAAGAAAAAGCGGTGGCATTTATCGCCGCCGTCAGAAAGGAAGAATAATCATGACGAATCCAAACGGACGCTTCGGCATCCACGGCGGTCAGTATATCCCCGAAACGCTGATGAATGCCGTGATCGAGCTGGAACAAGCGTACGATCACTATAAAAACGACCCCGAATTCAACAGAGAACTCAGGGAGTTGTTCAACGAATACGCCGGCAGACCGTCAAGACTCTATTTTGCACAGAAGATGACGAACGACCTCGGCGGCGCGAAGATCTATCTCAAGCGCGAGGATCTGAACCACACCGGCGCGCATAAGATCAACAATGTTCTCGGACAGGCGCTCCTTGCGAAAAAGATGGGCAAGACTCGCCTGATCGCCGAAACGGGAGCCGGTCAGCACGGCGTTGCCACCGCGACAGCCGCCGCCCTGATGGGGATGGAATGCGTGGTATTCATGGGTGAAGAGGATACGATAAGACAGGCACTGAACGTCTACCGTATGCGGCTTTTAGGCGCAGAGGTCATCCCTGTCAAAAGCGGCACTGCGACCCTCAAGGATGCGGTATCCGAAGCCATGCGCGAGTGGACGTCACGCATCAGCGACACCCACTACTGCCTCGGTTCGGTGATGGGACCGCATCCGTTCCCGACCATCGTCCGTGATTTTCAGGCGGTCATCTCCAAGGAGATCAAGGAGCAAATGCTGCAAAAGGAAGGCAGACTGCCCGACGCCGTGATCGCGTGCGTCGGCGGCGGCTCCAACGCGATCGGCAGCTTTTATCACTTCATCGGTGATGAGGAGGTTCGCTTGATCGGCTGTGAGGCGGCAGGCAGAGGCGTCGGCACCTTTGAGACAGCCGCGACCATCGCCACTGGCAAGCTCGGTATCTTTCACGGCATGAAATCTTATTTCTGTCAGGATGAATACGGTCAGATCGCCCCCGTCTATTCGATCTCAGCCGGATTGGATTATCCCGGTGTGGGACCCGAGCACGCTCATCTGCATGATATTAGCAGAGCGGAGTATGTGCCGATCACCGACGAAGAGGCGGTATGTGCCTTTGAGTATCTCGCGAAAACAGAGGGGATCATCCCCGCGATCGAATCGGCGCACGCCGTTGCGCACGCGATCAAGCTTGCGCCGACGATGGATCGGGACAAAATCATCGTGAGTAATATCCGCAAAGCTTTTACAAGCGGAAAAGCCTTCATCGCCTTCATCACCTGCGGCGATCCCGATTTGGAAACGACTGCGGCAGTCGTGCGTTCCGCGGTGGAAAACGGCGCCGACCTAATCGAACTGGGTATCCCCTTCTCCGATCCTACCGCGGAAGGTCCCGTGATCCAGGGGGCGAATCTCAGAGCGCTTTCCGGCGGTGTCACGACCGACAAGGTCTTTTCACTCGTCAGAGATCTGCGCCGCGATGTCAGCGTGCCGATGGTGTTCATGACCTACTCGAACGTCGTGTTCTCCTACGGCGCCGAAAGATTCATCTCGACCTGTCACGAGATCGGGATCGACGGGCTGATCCTGCCTGATCTGCCGTTTGAAGAGAAGGACGAATTCCTCCCGATTTGTCGTCAATACGATGTTGATCTGATCTCTCTGATCGCGCCAACCTCCGAGAATCGTATCGCGATGATCGCCGAAGAAGCAGAGGGCTTCATCTATGTTGTGTCCAGCTTAGGCGTGACGGGTATGCGCAGTGAGATCAAAACCGATCTCGCGTCCATTATTAAGGTCATCCGGGAGAATACGGATGTTCCCTGCGCGATCGGGTTCGGCATTTCTACACCTGAACAAGCGAAGAAGATGGCGGATCTCTCCGACGGCGCGATCGTCGGCTCCGCGATCGTCAAGCTGCTCGAAAAGCACGGCAAAAACGCGTCCGAATACGTAGGAGCATATGTGAAATCCATGAAGGACGCGATCAGATAACGAACGTATTTTTATGTGCTGCGAGATAAAGATGAAATATTAGTCGAATATATCAGCGTCGGGCAAAGATGGTACAAACCACCTTTGCCCGACGCTTTTTATTATTTATCACTTCACTGTTTACACCGGATTTACTCTGACGCGCGCGTCAGGAGTCGATCGTCGAGATCGTCAGCGTGGTTTCCTCGAGTACATCAAGCAGAACGCGGACGGTATCGAGCGAGGTGAAGATGGTCACGCCGTTCTCGACCGCCGTCTGGCGGATGGCGGTACCGTCCTCATAATGGACGCCTGACATGATGGCACGCGTGTTGATGACATAGCTGACGTAGCCCGCGCGGATCGCGTCGAGGATCTCGGTGCTGCCCTCGCTGATCTTGCCCAGCTTGCGGGTCTTGATACCGTTCTCGCGCATGACCTTTGCGGTCAGGTCGGTCGCCTCGATGTTGAAGCCGAGGTTGTAGAAGCGGCGTACCAGCGGAACAGCCTCTTCCTTATCCTCGTCGGCGAGGGTCACGATGACGGTGCCGTAGTTCTGCACCTTGGTGCCTGCCGCGACGAGCGCCTTGTACATCGCTCTCGACAGCTTTTTATCATAACCGATGGCTTCACCGGTAGACTTCATTTCGGGAGAGAGATAAGCGTCCAGACCCTTGATCTTCTGGAACGAGAAGACCGGAACCTTGAGGTAATAACGCTTCTTTTCCTCGGGATAGAGCTGGAAGATGCCTTGCTCCTTCAGGCTCTTGCCGAGGATAACCTCGGTCGCGATATACGCAAGGGAGTAACCTGTAGATTTAGAGAGGAACGGAACGGTTCTCGAGGATCTCGGGTTGACTTCGATGATATAGACATCGTCGTTTTCATCCACGATGAACTGGATATTGTACAGACCGATAATGCCGATCGCTTTGCCGAGCTTCTTCGCGTACTGTAAGATAATGCCCTTGACCTTATCGGAGATGGAGAAGGACGGATAGACGGAGATGGAGTCGCCGGAATGAACGCCGGTACGCTCGACCAGCTCCATGATACCGGGTACGAATACATCGATACCGTCGCAGATCGCGTCGACCTCGACCTCTTTACCCATGATGTATTTATCGACAAGTACGGGCTTATCTTCATCTATTTCAACAGCAGTTTTCAGATAGTGGCGTAAATCTTCTTCCTTTGAAACGATCTGCATCGCGCGACCGCCGAGGACAAAGGACGGACGGACGAGCACGGGATAGCCGATCTCAGCGGCAGCCTTGACGCCCTCTTCGATAGAGGTGACTGCCTTGCCCGCGGGCTGTGGGATACCGAGCTCCTTGATGATCGCGTTGAAGCTGTCGCGGTTCTCGGCTCTCTCGATCGCGGCACAGTCGGTGCCGATGATCTTCACGCCTCTGTCCATCAGCGGCTGAGCGAGATTGATCGCCGTCTGACCGCCCAAAGAAGCGATAACGCCCTCGGGCTGTTCAAAGTCGATGATCGCCATGACGTCCTCGGGAGTGAGGGGTTCGAAATAGAGTTTATCGGCGGTGGTATAGTCGGTGGAGACGGTCTCGGGGTTGTTGTTGATGATGATGGCTTCATAGCCTGCGCGACGAATCGTCTGTA
>CACWXE010000124.1 GCA_902764715.1 uncultured Ruminococcus sp.
TCCTCGGCGGGCATTTCAAACTCGTAAACATTGTACGGAGCGGGCAGCTCCTTTCCGTTGACGGAAACGCTGCCGATTTTATAATCATCTTTCGGTTTCACGGTCAGAGAAACAATCGTTCCCGGCAGCGCAAAGGAATACTTTGCTGTTACGGTGCCGTTGATAACGCCGTCGTCAACGGTAACCGCGTACTTTCCGGTCAGATAGCCGGGAGACTCCGTGCCGCCGTCAATTCGCGCGTAGAATTGGTCGGTATTGTTATCATCAAAGGTTGTGCCTGAGCTGCCCTTAAGCGCGGAACAGCCGGCAAACATATCCTCACCGGTTGCTGTGTCCGCATTCCACGCAGAGCCTGCGAAGATTCTTACAAGCAGCGGACATGACCAGAACATTTTATTCATATTGGTTACAAGACTTGTATCAACGCCGCTGAGATCAACATATTTCAGTTCGTCACAGTGAGCAAACATTCCGCCCATATTGGTTACGCTGCCTGTATCGACACCGCTCATGCTCACTGATGCCAGTTTGTCACAGTCGGAAAACATCATGCTCATATCCGTTACCTGACCGGTATCCGCACCGCTGAGGTCGACGTCGGTCAGATTCGGAAATGCTTTGAACATGCCGGACGCGTTTGCGGGAAACACCGCGCCGGATTTATCTACCTTGACCTTTGTTACTGAATACAAGTTCGATCCCTCAGGCAGAACGATGGTGCCGCTGCCGGCTCCCTTGACAAGACTGCCTTTCAGCACCAGCGTGGTTTCGTCCATATAACATTCCGACGGAGAACTATCCTCCGCATTAACGGTAAGCGGCGTGAATGTCAGCAGCGTCAGTGTTAGCAGGACTGCAAAAACGCGCCGGAGCTGTTTTGTGTATTTGTCAGTCATGGTGTTCCTCCGGATATTTTTGGAATCGTTTTTTCATGAACAGGAACGCGCAAAGTGCGCAGAGGGTCGCCAGAATCATCACGGCAGGCAGGGCTTCGCCGGTCTGCACCGTGCCGTTGGAGCCGGAAGTGCTGTTGCCGGTAGTCTTGTCTTTCGCGCTGTCTTTGGTCGAGGAGGTCGCGTCGCTGTATGACGACGCCGAATACTCGATGACTGCCAGGCTTTTGATATCCGCGAATGTAAATACCGCGTTTCCGTTTTCAATCTTGTCGGCGGCTATATTCACGAGCTTGCCCTCGGTATTGAGAGCGACGAGAGTGATGTTTTTGCCGTTAGTCGGAACAGTCATCCGGTAGCCGCCTGCGTTCCAAAGCTCGGAGGGTACATAGTTGCCGTGCGCGTCACAGGTGCGGACGCTGTATGCGGAGATGACCCTGCGGTTTTCCGCGAGCGCCTTGTATTCGTCGCTGTCTGCGGAAAGCTCCTCCAGAACGATATGCAGGTCGCTGTGCATAAGCCCGCTTATGGTGATACCGTTTTGGAGAGTCAATTCGCGCTGCTCATGATACCTGCCCTGAATCGTCGGATAGCCCTGATTGAAGAAGGTGTCGCCGTACTGCGCCTGCACCCATGTGACTGTATCGTCGGTGAGCTCGTTCATGATCTTTACGAACAGAGGCTTCTTCATGTCGGAGGCAGCAAGATCCGTGACGTTTTCGCCCGTATCGGCGGTTGAGCTGCCAAATGCCTTTGTGCTGTCAGATGTAGGATACAAAACATTCTCAACGTCTGCGGAGCTGTTCTTTGCCGCTACCCAGCCCTTCAGTCCGTCAGCGTCCTTACAGGCAACGTCGCCCGAAATGTAAGAGCTTTTGATGGTGCCGGAGTTTTCCCCGGCGATTCCGCCCGCGCTGGCGGCGGTTTCCGTGCCGACTGTTCCGTTGGAGGCGCAGCCGTAGATCACGCCGTCGTTGATACCCGCGATACCGCCGCAGCAGAAGCCTTCAACAACAGACGCGTTGCGGCAGCCTTTGACGGTTCCCTTGTTGCGCGCGGTGATACCGCCGCAGATGCTGCCTTTGATTGTGGAGTTGTACTGTCCGGATTGAGTGAGATTCTCGCCGCTTATGCAGTGATCGATGGTTCCGTAATTGAATGCCGCGATGCCGCCGCCATAGTTCGGGTCTGACTTGAAGCTGCAGCCGATCACCGACAGATCCCTGACAACGCCCTTGACGCCTATGATGCCGAACAGGGCGCCGTTGTCACTGATATTTATGTTCAAGCCTATAATGCAGTAGCCTCTGCCGTCGAAGGTGCCGTTATAGCTCTTGATTTCGTTGCCGATGCCGGCGCTCCATTCGGCGTCGCCGGGCACGACGATGTTGTTTGTCAGATACGCGTCGAGTGTGTTTTCGCCGTTGTTGACGCGTCCTGCGAAGGCGAGAAGCTCGTCATAGCTGCCGATTGCCAGACCTGATGGCTCGGGGTTCACGGTCGGCTCAGTCGCCGGTTCGGTAGTGGGCTCTGTTGCCGGCTCAGTCGTCGGCTCCACGGGATCTGAGCTTTTGTATCCGATGAGAACAAGATCGGTGTTCTGGGTGGTATTGCCGCATTTGATCTCACAGAAAACGCCGGCATCCCTGTAGCTCTCCTTTTCGTCCCCTTTGATATCAAAGGAGCACGTGCTGCGGAACTTTCCGTTGGCGTCGGGTTCCGTCAGCGTTTCTTCCGAAATGACCTCCCATTTGTCTGACTGGATCCGGTGCTTCATCCATTTGAAGGTGACGGAGTTATCCGTTGGGTGGAATTCATCCGATAATTCCGCCTCGACGCTGAACGTCGCCAGTTCGTCGCTGTTATTATCGTTCATCATATAGGGATCAGGCTGTTTGGTGATGATTATGCTTTTGTTGATATCTTTGACGTCCGCGATCGACGCCTTAAGACCGATGGTACCCTCCAGCGCACGGTAGCTTTCTCCGTACGGATAATAATATGCCGGAGCGAGATAGAAGCTCAGACCTTCATCGCGGTAATCCCTCGCGCCCAGATGAATCGTATATGTCAGGTAATGCGAGTCCGGATCCGCTTTGATGATGCCTTCCTTGTTTTGCAGATGGATCTCTCCCTCATGGTTCTTATTGGCATCCTCCATATAGATATTGTAGCCGTCCGTCTTGCGGTGTTTGTTGCGGTTGAGGTTGTCCCAGATAAGAGTTACGTCCAGTGAACCGTCATCGTGCTTTCTGACCGACTGAACCGAAAAATCCATCGGCTGTTCGGGCGGAAGTACATAGTTAATATCAGCGGGAGTGGAATAATCGCTGATTTGTCCGGTGACGCCGTTCATCTGGGTATAGAAGCCGTGCGAGTATACGCCCATGGTGCCGCCGCCTTTGTAGTTTGTCCGGTAGCATACGGAGTCAGCGGTGAAGTTGTACCATGTTCCCTTTTCAACGTCATAATGGCTGACCGGTATGCCGTCGCTGTAGGTTTCTTCGGCGCTGTCAAAGCGAAGGCTGCCGAGCAGCTGATTCTCGGCCGTGGGCGGATAGTAGGTAGTGCCGAAGGAAACGCCGTCCATGCTGCCGGTTCCTTCGGTTTTGGCAAGATCTCCCGCGAAAGCGATGCCCGCCTCCGTTTTGAAGAATCCTGCCTCTATGCCGATCTTGACGCCGAGCTGGAGACCGTACGAGGTTCCCTGCTCTGTCGAGGTGCCGTAACCGAATTCTATTTCCGTACCAACCAGGCTCACATCTTTGTCGTTTTCCACGGCGGCAGATAAATCTGCTTCGGCTGTGGTGTGATCATCAAACTTGCTTTTTCCGATCGCGTCATTAAGGTTGTGGTCGTACGCCGTCGGATCTCCCCATGTTGTCTTAGGAAGCGACAAGGGGTCGATCTTCTCCAGCTTAACATCGTCTGAAACGGGCTCGTCATCCTGACCGTCATCCTTTTTATTCTGCTCGTCGACTGCTTCATTATATTTGCTGATGGGCATTACCGTAAAGATCGGCTCCTCCATCATGGTGTACTTCACGATATCGTGCTGGATCTTGCCGCTGTCGGTGCCCGAGTTATACGCCTCGTCGGAGGCTTTGAGCTCCTCCGCGGAAGGCCGTATCTTATAGACCTCATAGACGTTCATGACAATCGGGGTCACGTAACAGACTACACAGTCCTCCTCGGATTCTATGTCGAACGACCGTGTCAGCGACCTGTCATGGGACCACGTCCGGTTATTGAGGTGCTTCAATTCAAACTCTCCGGCAACCGAGCTCGAAATAACCTTTACCCCTGCACCTGCCTCGGCTTCGACACAGGCGCCGGCTCCCCAATCAACGGCGGAATCCTCGGAGTTGCCCACGATAAGACTGAAATCATAGGCATACATCTTGTTCGCCTCTTTATAATAGGGCGGAACCTGTACTATCGAATAGAGCGCGGGAGCTGAGTAGCTGCAATATGAGCCCATCCAGCGGTAAGCGGCGGTATCCTGCTCGCTGTCGATGAAGGTGACGATCAGCGAGGTGCCGTTAGAATGACATTCCGTATCGGGCATATAGTTATTATGCGACGTCACTTCCCATTTTCCGGCGGTATCCGAATATGAGAGAATGGAAACATTCATATAACAGGTATCCGGCCAATAACCAGTCTGATCGCCTGAGGTAAGCACGATCTGATCGAACCGGGATTGTTCAATGAACCGTCCGGAAGCGCAGGTATCGTACCATTGAAAGTTCTGGTTGACAAGCCCGTCCAGATCGTAGTAAAAATTCTCCTCAAAGACCACCTCGTCCACGGGGAAGTTTTGCTTGTCAAATCCCGGCTGGGTATCGGCGATATAGTTGGTTTTTACGCCGTGGCTGTTGTAGCTGTAATAGAGGGGTTTGCCTGTGACCTTGGTGTTTTTCAAATCATAAATGAATCCGTTGATAAACACCTGCTCCTTCAAGTCGAGCTTCTCAGGCAGGAAACGGCCTGTGCAGAGAGGAATCGGCGGGTAGACTGTGCCGGGGCTGCCCGCCATTTGCCCGTGCTTCTGCTTTGTTTGGTCGAGAATCTTCTCTGTATCCCAGAGCATCTCATAGCATTTGTCATTATTGTTGTATGTGATGATATTGACGCCGATGCGTCCGGGATCGATTACGACTTCAATACCGAAGTCCGTATACTGGCAATAGCCCGCAACAATAATCTCCTTGAAGCCGTCGCCGTTGAGGTCGGCGTCGCAGGTGTTGACTGAGGTCAGAAGCGGATTAGTGCGGTTTTGGACGTTATAGTTTTTTAAATCTTTGTATTCGTGCTCAAACAGCGTTTGGATTTTGCCGTCCTTCATGCCGAAAATCTGAGTAACGGAATGATAGACAATATTCCATAGCTGATAGTCATACAGCGGAATGGAAACCGAAACCACCAGATCGTCGTAGGTGTGGTACCGTTTTGCGCTCGAGGTGTCGGGATTGGGGTTTACCACGTCGCCGAGACGGGTAGACGTAGTGGAAAGAGCGACTGACGGAAGACGTTCTTCTTTTCCGAAATAGTAGTTCATCATGTCGTAATCGGTGCCGCAGAAATCCCTTAGATAGAATTTTGCCATCTCGCTGTGGGTGAAGCTGCCGTTATCTGCCAAATCAAAATTCTCGATGATCACGCGGGCGTCCTTTGCGTCATCGTCTCCGCCTTTATCGGGCATATAGTAGGCGAGCTCCTCCTTGCCGTCGCCGTCATAATCGCCCGCGGCAAGCGTTACATAGCTTCTGTTTGTAAGCACATGGAATTTGCCGTAAAAATAGTTGCTGCCCTGCATGAACGTGCGGTATTCATCTTTCTTTTCCCACTTGTAACCGCCGCTG
>CACWXE010000125.1 GCA_902764715.1 uncultured Ruminococcus sp.
CCAAGTTCACTGAACTTCTTGACCCATGTGTAAATCTGCTGATAGCTGACTTGGTACTTTAAAGCTGTTTCGCCATAGTTCTTGCCGTTAGCGATACAACTCCTCAAAGCCCCTCCCCTACAATAATTAATCAAAAGACTAACTATTAAAAGTCAATAGGAAAATGAAAAGTTTTCCACAAAACTAAATAATTAAAAACCGACACGACAAAAAGAGCAACCGAATAGTTGCTCAAAGAACAAGGTTAACAATGGAATAAGTTATCGGCAATAGTCCTCGCCAGTAGCTTCCAAATGGTAGATAACTCTGACAAGCTTTTTACAGGCGTGAGAAATTGCTACGTTGTAATGCTTGCCTTCGCTTCGTTTCTTGGCAAGATACTCGGCAAAGGTATCATCCCAATTACAGATAAATTTTGTAGCGTTAAAAAGTGCGTAGCGTAAGTATCGGGAACCGCGTTTTTCCATATGAGAGTATGAAGATGTAAGCTGTCCCGATTGGTAGGTAGACGGAGAAAGACCGGCATGCTTACCCGCTTTTGACCCGCTTTATCAAAGGTGACGCAGACGGTGACGGTGATGTGAATATCATCGACGCGACCTGTGTTCAGCGGCATGAAGCCGGGATCGCCACCACCTCCTTCTTTCAACCGCTCGCGGATGTGGACGGCGACAGCGAGGTCAACGTCATCGACGCGACCTTGATCCAGAGAAGCAAAGTCGGATTGTATACCATCGAATAGGGTTGAGCATTGCTCCAAGACGCGCAAGTGGAAAAATGACCTATTGAGAGGAGGATGAACATGAAAAAAGTATTATCACTGTTATTAGCGACAACCGTTTTGCTGAGCTGTCTTGCCGTGATGACAGTATCTGCCGAAGCGGTGACAAAGCTGCCCTCCGGCTATTATGTGGTCGGATCGTTCAATAACTGGACGCTCGACAAAGCATATCGTATGCACAGCGAACCCTATGACTGTGACAACGACAAGGGAGATTACTATATCCTGAAAGGGATGAAACTGAACACGGGTGACGAGCTGAAAGTTGGTTATACCGAAAGCGGACTTAAAATCAACGCATGGTACCCCGACAGTGGTCCGCAGACGAATTACATCATACCGAAGGATTCCTATTATAATATCGCGTTTGCTCTCCCGACTTACGAAACCTTAGGCGATTGGGACTGGCAGCTTTGGGTGAAACCCTGTGATCCGCCGACCGATGTCAGTCAGCCTGTCGATCCTGAGCCTGTGATCGATCGCACAAAACAGCTGTGGGACGATCATCAAACACCGACCGCCGGGGATATTGAAGAAGCCGTGAACGAGCAGTTCAACAGCCGTACATGGATTGAAGCGGAGGATATTATGGTCTTTAACACCTATCGTTTCGACTCTACGCCCGCATATGTGGTGGATTTCGGCGTAAAGGGTTACGGCGTTTATTGTGAGGTCATCACGGAAGAGTGTTTCGGCGATTACCTCTTCTGGTCGGCTTCCTCTTATGAACCGAGCATCTACGTTGATAACAAGCTGTATACCTTTACAAAGGCGTATCAGGCAGGTGTTTTGACGCAGGAGATGCTGCAAGAACTGTTAGAAGCAAATTATCGCGGCGGCGGATATTACGGTGAGAACAGTTGCAGGATACTGCCTGTAATCAAAGGTGACGCAGACGGTGACGGTGATGTGAGTATCATCGACGCGACCTGTGTTCAGCGGCATGAAGCCGGGATCGCTACCACCGCTTTCTTTAAGCCCCTCGCGGATGTGGACGGCGACAGTGAGGTCAACGTCATCGACGCGACCTTGATCCAGAGAAGCAAAGTCGGCTTGTTTACGATCGAATGAGTGCTAAAGCGTCCGCAGGACGAATTGCCCTCGTTGTGGTCAGGAAGTGTTTTGTACCGTTTTTGATCGGTTGAGATTGCCACGGGGCTGACCCGTGTGTCGAGCCCCTCGCAATGACGATTTTGAATAATCCCCATTTTTTCATCCCCTTATCAAGGAGCTGCGGCTGCGGTCGCAGCTCCTTTCCTCTATCTGTCCAAAAAAGTACGATTGCATATTGACTTTTGCGCTTTAATGTGTTATCATATCCGCAGTACCGAGGAAAGGGGTTATTGTGATGATTGTCAAGAATACCGAAAAATTCAATAACTACTTTACCTTTACCTACGCGCGCTTTTATGCGGGCTTTTATTGCTTTGCAAAGAATGAGTAAGCTGCTCGAAGGGTAACAGGTGCTTTAGTTGATTAGTAAGCGGTTCTGTTTTCGGGCAGAGCCGCTTTTTTCGCCTTCCCCTTGAGGGGAAGGTGTCACCAAAGGTGACGGATGAGGTGGAAGCCTTTCGTTGGTAATTATTGTAAGTCATATGAATGAAGCGTTTCCACCTCATCCGACCAATTTGCCTTGACACGTGTGTCCGGCAAATTGCCCACCTTCCCCTCAAGGGGAAGGCTAAGTTGTAAATGGAAGGTGATAGGATGGATAAGCTGCAGGAGGCGCGGACGCAGATCAATGAGATCGACAGCGAGATGGCGGCGCTGTTTGAACGCCGTATGCAGGCGGCGAGGGCGATCGCCGAGTATAAGAAGGAACGCGGCTTGCAGATCTATGACGCGAAGCGTGAGCAGGCTGTGATCGAGAAAAACGCCGCTTATATCAAGGATCCCGATATCCGCTCGTATTATGTGCGTTTTTTGCAGGATGAGATGGCGGTGTCCAAGCGGTATCAGGAGCATATCATCAGCGGCGTCAAGGTCGCCTACAGCGGCATCGAGGGCGCTTATGCCAACATCGCCGCCAAGCAGATCTTCCCCTACGGCAAGCTGATCTCCTACCGTGATTTCAAAGCCGCGTATGAAGCGGTGGAGCGGGGAGAATGTGACTGCTGTGTGCTGCCGATCGAAAACAGCTATGCCGGCGAGGTCGGACAGGTGATGGATTTGATGTTCCAGGGGTCGCTGTATGTCAACGGACTCTATACCCTGCGGATCACGCACCATCTGTTGGGGGTGCCGGGCGCGAGCGGTAAGGATATCAAAACGGTCGTCAGCCATCCGCAGGCATTGGCGCAGTGCGCGGAATACATTCGCGAGCATGGCTATCAAACGATAGAGTGCGCCAATACCGCTAAGGCGGCTAAGGCGGTGAAGGACGGCTGTGATAAGAGCGTCGCGGCGATCGCCTCTGCGGAGACGGCACGGCTGTACGGGCTCGAACAGCTCGACCATGACATCAACGAAAGCGCGTTGAATTCCACCCGATTCGCGGTGTTCTCACGTGTGGAGAATAAACAGGTGAACACGACGGGCGACAGCCGCTTTATGCTGATGTTCACCGTCAAGAATGAGGCGGGTGCGTTGGCACAGGCGCTGAATGTGCTCAGCTCCTACGGCTTCAATATGCGTGCCCTGCGTTCACGCCCGATGAAGGATCTAGCGTGGGAGTATTACTTCTACATCGAGGCAGAGGGTGACGAAACAGGTCAGAACGGCTCCGATATGCTGCGCCACCTCGGTCTTCACTGCGATATGCTCAAGGTGGTCGGACATTTCTCCGACGAAGTGGTATTACACGAGGATTAGGCCCCTTTTCTGTGGGAGCTGTCGCGGACACGCGTGTCACGCGACTGAGGGTTGCAATATAAAGCTTTTATGAATCGGAAAGATTCCAAAAGAGTAAGACTTTTTCAACCCACCTCCCTTAGGAAAGGGAGGCTATGTGATGTAATCTCAACTGCTGATGATAGGATGATTCCAATGAACGTTTTACATATGGATTTGGGCGCGGACAGCTACGATATCGTGATCGAGCGCGGCGCTCTGCAAAAAGCGGATGAATATCTGGATCTCGACCGCAAGGTGCTGGTCGTGACCGATGACGGCGTGCCGAAGGAGTACGCGCGGACGGTGGCGGCTATGGCGAAGGACGGCGTTATCGTGACCGTACCGCAGGGTGAGGACAGCAAGAGTATCGCTCAGTTCTCAGCAATCCTGTCGCGGATGCTCAAAGAGGGCTTTTCGCGCAGGGACGCGGTCGTCGCGGTCGGCGGCGGTGTGGTCGGCGATCTGGCGGGCTTTGTCGCGGCAAGCTATATGCGCGGCGTCGACTTCTACAACATCCCGACGACGGTACTCAGTCAGGTGGATTCCTCCATCGGCGGCAAAACGGCAGTGAATCTGGACGGGATCAAGAATATCATCGGCGCGTTTTATCAGCCGAAGAAGGTGCTGGTCGACCTCGATCTGCTCAAGACGCTGGACAGCCGACTGATCAGCGAGGGATTGGCGGAAGCGCTGAAAATGGGCTTGACCTCCGATGCGACATTATTCGCATTATTCGATAAAGGAAATATAAATGAAAATATGGACGAGATCATCGCCCGTTCGCTGATGATCAAAAAGAATGTCGTGGAGCAGGATGAAAAGGAGCAGGGGCTGAGGAAGATCCTTAACTTCGGCCACACCATCGGACACGGCATCGAGGCGCATGAGGAGCGCCACGGACTGTATCACGGCGAGTGCGTTGCGATCGGGATGGTGCCGATGGTCAGTGACGACCTGCGTCCGCGACTGATCAGGATATTGGAGAGTTTGCGGCTCCCGGCGTCGGTCGACCTGAACGCGGATGAGATCTATGAAGCGATGACGCACGACAAAAAGGGCGAGGGGGATCAGGTGACGGTCATCACCGTACCCAAGCCCGGCGAATATGAGATGAAAAAGGTGCGGTTCAAGGAGCTGTACCCGAAGATCGAAATGATCACAAAATAGCCTTTTTGTAGGGGAGGGGCTTGCTCCTCACGCTATCAATCGAATGTGGGCTGAGCCCGCCATATTATAAGGATAATCACTATGAAAAATACATTCGGAAACAGTATATCGATCACTTTGTTCGGCGAGAGCCACGGCGCGCAGATCGGCGCGGTACTGGACGGCTTGGCGCCGGGTGTCGGGATCGACGAGGAATTCATTCGCGCTCAGCTCGATAAACGCCGTCCTGTCGGCAAGATCGGTACGGCACGGCATGAGGCGGATACCTACCAAATCGTCAGCGGTGTTTTTGAGGGCAAAACGACCGGTACGCCGCTCACGATCCTGATCCCTAACACCGCGCAGCACAGCAAGGATTATGCCGCGACGCGTTCACTGGCGCGGCCGGGTCACGCCGACTATACTGCCTATGCCAAGTACCACGGCTATGAGGATTATCGCGGCGGCGGTCACTTTTCGGGACGCATCACCGCGGCGCTGGTCGCGGCGGGCGCGATCGTGATATCCGCCCTGCGTGACAAGGGGATCGAGATCGGCACGCATATCCGCTCTTGCGGCGGCGTTGCGGACATAGATTTCGGCGACGTCAAGACGGATATCGCAAAGCTCAATACGCTTGATTTTGCCGTGCTCGACAGTGATAAGGGCGACGAAATGAAAGCGCAAATCGAAGCGGCGGCAAAGGACGGCGACAGCGTCGGCGGCGTGCTGGAAACAGCCGTCATCGGAATGCCCGCGGGCGTCGGTGAGCCGTGGTTCGATACGGTCGAGGGCGTGCTCAGTCACGCGCTGTTCTCCGTGCCCGCCGTCAAAGGCGTGGAGTTCGGCGACGCGTTCGCAATGGTGAACGGCAGAGATCTTCAAGGCGCAGGATACGGTCGATTTCATCAAAGGAGAAAATTCTGTATTAAAATTAAAAGGCCGTCACGATCCCGCTGTGATCCACCGCGCGAGAGTGGTAGTGGACAGCGTGACCGCCTTGGCGCTGGCTGATCTGCTGGCGCAGAGATACGGCACGGATTGGCTGGCGCAATAAGCTGTAGGGACGAGCACTGCTCGTCCGTGGACGTTGTACATAGCAACCAATATAGATAGGAGAGAAACGTTAATTGGCGGATGACCAATGGTCATCCCTACGAAAAACGTGATCATATGGACTACGGACTGATCGGGGAGAAGCTGCCGCACAGCTTCTCTAAAGAGATACATGAGAAATTGGGTTTTTACCAATATTCTTTGAAAGAACTAAAAAAAGAAGAATTGCAAGACTTTATTCTTCAAAAGAATTTTAAGGCGATCAATGTCACCATCCCCTACAAGCAGGATGTGATCCCGCTGCTCGATGAGATCGACCCCGACGCGCAGGCGATCGGCGCGGTGAACACCGTCGTCAATCGTGATGGGATCCTCTGCGGCTACAACACCGATTTCGGCGGGATGAAGGCGCTGATCGAGCGCGCGGGCGTGGTGATGAAGTACAAGAAGGTGCTGATCCTCGGCACGGGCGGTACTTCGCTGACGGCTAAGGCGGTCTGTGATCGCATGGGCGCAAAGGAGATCTTGCGCGTCAGCCGCCGCGAATGTGAGGGCGCGATCACCTATGAGGATGCGTATGCCGCGCACAGTGACGCGGACGTTATCATCAACGCGACCCCCTGCGGAATGTTCCCGAACATCTATGACTGCCCGATCGACATCGAGAGATTCCCGCGACTCAGCGGTGTGATCGATGTGATCTACAATCCCCTGCAAACACGGTTGGTCTTATCGGCGCAAAAGCGCGGGATCGATACCGCGGGCGGCTTGTATATGCTGGTCGCGCAGGCGGTGTTGGCGGCGGAGAAATTTCTCGGACAGGAATTGGACGTCATCAAGCTGACCAACAAGATCTATGATGAAATATATTTCGATAAAAGAAATATCGTGTTGAGCGGTATGCCCGCCTCGGGCAAGTCGACCGTCGGCAAGCTCGTTGCCGATCAGCTCGATCGGGAGTTGATCGACACCGACCGCCTGATCGTGGAGCGCGAGGGTCATATCCCGACCATTTTCAGGGAAAAAGGCGAAACATACTTCCGCGATCTGGAGACCGCCGTGATCAAAGAAGTGTCCGCATACAGCGGCAAGGTGATCTCCCTCGGCGGCGGCGCGGTGATGCGCTCTGAGAATGTCGAGGCGCTGCGGCATAACGGCGCGATCTTCTTCATCGACAGATCGCCTGAAAATCTGATCCCGACCGATGACCGACCGCTCGCGGATAAAAAGGAAAAGATCCTGCGCCTGTACAAAAAGCGCATCGATACCTATATGAGCACCGCCGATTTCATCATCGACGGCGGCTGTGACCCCGAGGACGTAGCGGATTCTGTGATTAACGGGGAGTAGTACAACGGTCATTCCGAGGAGGGCGGGATATACGTATCCATGCCCGACGTGGGAATCCCATACAGAGAGATTATTGTTATATCGGTTGAGATTGCCACGGGATGAACAGGGGTATTCATCCCTCGCAATGACAATGCAGAAGGAGAACTTATGAGAATCTTAGTGATCAACGGACCGAATCTGAATATGCTCGGCATCCGTGAGCCGGAGCTATACGGCAGGACGACCTATGCCGTTCTTTGCGCATTGATCGAGGATCATGCGGAGAAGATCGGGGTTGAGGTCGAGCTGTACCAGAGCAATCACGAGGGTGATTTGGTCGATAAAATACAGGAAGCGTACGGGGAGATCGACGGCATCGTCATCAATCCCGGCGCCTACACCCATACCAGCGTCGCGATACTCGACGCGCTCAAGGCGGTTTCGATCCCCGCGGTGGAGGTGCATATCTCCGAGGTGGACAAGCGCGAAGGCTTCCGACAGATCAGTTATGTGCGCCTCGCGTGTATCGCGACGATCACCGGACACGGTATCGACGGCTACCTGGAAGCGATGGAACTGTTGAGGGAACGCTATGCGGGTTGAAATCAAACCGTCCGCACTGCACGGCACGGTCACGGCGCCGCCGTCAAAGAGCATGGCGCATCGGCTGTTGATCTGCGCGGGACTGAGCGAGGGTGAGAGCGTCGTAAGGCGGCTGGCGTTTTCACAGGATGTGAAGGCGACGATCGATTGCCTGAGGGCGCTGGGCGCCGAGATCCGTCTCGACGGCGATACAGCCTTTGTCAAAGGGACGGATGTGCGCAAAGCGATCGGAAAAATCGCTGTACTCAACTGTAATGAATGCGGCAGTACCCTGCGCTTTTTCACACCGCTGTGTATGCTCAGCGGCGAGGAAAGGGTGCTCAGGGGCAGTCCGTATCTGATGACCCGCCCGATGGATGTGTATGAGAAGATCGCCCGCGATCAGGGGATCCGCTTTGAAAAAGCAGAGGATCATCTCACCGTAGAGGGAAAGCTGAATAGCGGCGTCTATGAGGTGGCGGGCAATATCAGCTCCCAGTTCATTTCGGGACTGCTGTTCACACTGCCGCTACTCGACGGCGACAGCGAGATCCGCATCCTGCCGCCGGTGGAGAGCAAGCCGTATATCGATATGACCGTTGCGGCTTTGAAAGAATTCGGTGTTCAAATAGAGCTTAGCAACCCTCAGTCGCGCGACACGAGTGTCCGCGACAGCTTCCTCGCCGGAGACGGCTCCCCCCTTGTCCTACGGACATTCCCCCAACGGGGGCACCTTAGGAAAGGGAGCCTGTCAATGATCTATCGGATCAAAGGCAACCAAAGCTACTGTCCCGCGGATGTGACCGTCGAGGGAGATTATTCCAACGCTGCGTTCTTTGAAGCGCTCAATTACGCGGGATCGTCGGTCAAGATCGATGGTTTGCGGGAGAATACCCTGCAGGGGGACAGTGTTTATAAAATTCTTTTTGAGAATATTAATTACGGGATCGATCCGATCGATATCGCGGATTGTCCCGATTTGGGACCCGTATTGTTCGCTGTCGCGGCATTGTGCGGCGGCGCGAGGTTCACCGGAACCCGCCGACTGCGGATCAAGGAAAGTGACCGCGCAGACGCAATGCGGCAGGAGCTGCAAAAGCTCGGTATCGACGTAGAGGTAGGGGAGAACGAGGTGATCGTACACGGCGGTACGCTCCGTCAGCCCACCGAGGTACTCAGCGCCCACGGCGATCATCGGATCGTGATGGCGCTGTCGGTGCTGTTGACGATGACCGGCGGCGTGATCGACGGCGCGGAAGCGGTGAACAAGAGCTTCCCCGACTTCTTTGAAAAAATGCAATGCTTAGGCTTAGAGGTGCAAACAAATGGAATGGATCAGTAATTCAAGAATACTCATCGTCGGTTTAGGTCTGATCGGCGGCAGCTACGCCAAGGCGCTCAAGCGTCTGGGCTATCACATCACCGCTATCGAAAAGCGGCAGTCCGCGATCGACTACGCGCTGGAGAATCACATCATCAACGACGGTTCTACCACCGTGGATCCGGAGATCGTCGGCTCAGCCGACGCGGTGATCTTCGGCTTGTATCCGAAGGTGTTCAAGGACTGGATCGCGCAGTATCAGGATTATCTCAAGCCCGGCGCGATGCTCACTGACGTGACCGGCGTCAAGAGCTGTATCGTCTATGATATCCAGAAGATGCTGCGGGATGATGTGGAGTTCATCGCCTCTCACCCTATGGCGGGTCGTGAGGTCTACGGCGTGGAGAATGCCGACGACAGGCTCTTCCGCGACGCGAACTTCATCATCGTGCCGACGGACAAGAA
>CACWXE010000126.1 GCA_902764715.1 uncultured Ruminococcus sp.
AATCGACTGTTCCGTGACGGAAAGATCTCGTTTCTGCAGATCGGCGAGCTGGTATCCGCCGCGGTCGATGAATTAAACGTCGGCAAAGCCGCTGATCTCGATGACGTTCTCGCCGCCGATCGACTGGCGCGCGAATTCGTCTATCAAAATATTTAAAGCTATACCGCATCGTTCAGATTGCGGATTGTTTCTTAATTCCTACACTAATCACTATTTGGAGATGATTTTATCACCGTACTGACCACTATAGCGCTGATCATCATTGCGGTAGTGCTATTTGAACTGATTATTTTTATCCACGAGGGCGGACACTTTATCGCCGCGAAAAAGAGCGGCATCAAGGTAAATGAATTTGCTTTGGGTATGGGTCCCAAGATTTTCAGCTTTACCAAAGGAGAAACCACCTATTCACTCCGTCTTTTCCCGATCGGCGGCTTCTGCGCGATGGAGGGCGAAGACGAGGACAGTGAGAATCCCCGTGCGTTTAATAATGCAAAAATCTGGAAGCGCATGATCGTCATCGTAGCCGGCGCCTTTATGAACATCGTTCTGGGTCTGGTGCTGATGCTGATCACCCTCCTGCCGCAGGAGCAATTCCCTTCCACGACGGTCTCCGAGTTTTCCGCAAGCTCCTTCACGGCGGTCACCGGATTACAGCCGGGCGATAAAATCACCAAGATCAACGATTACGCGGTCAACACCTCTACCGATTTCTCGTTCGCGTTGTTTACTCTTCCTGTCAGCGAGGTCGACGGCCACGAGCTGTCCGTCTATAAGGAGGATTGTGCCTTTGATCTGTACGTCCGCGCGACGGAGCTGGTTGACGAGAATTCTACTGAGGAACAGAACAAGGCGCTGATAGCTTCCATTCAGGAAGCGCAGGCTAAGCTGTCCAAAGCGGAATCCAAAGAGGAAGCCTATAAGATCTTCTCCGAATATTACAATTCATTAGCGGATATCGTCGGCAAAGAACATGCCGAAAAGATACCCGAAATCGAAGAAAAAGATACCCGTCAGCGTTTCCGTACCAATATGACTGTTGAACGCGACGGCGAAAAGCTGGAGCTTCAGGATGTCGATCTTCTCACCTTGAAGAATAGTGCCGATGACGATACGCCGCAGCATCAAATAGATCTCTATATCAAGCCTATCGAAAAGAATGTCGGTACCGTGATTCAGCAGACCTTTGCTAATACCGTATCGGTCGTCCGCATGGTTTGGGGCAGTCTGATCGGACTCATCAAGGGTCAGTTCAGCCTGAATGATATGTCAGGTCCCGTCGGAATCGCGTCGGCGATCACAAAGGTCGCGGGTGAATCTCTGCGTACCTCGGGCTTCGGCAGTGCCGTCAGCTCGATCGTCTATGTCATGATGGTCATCACCATCAACCTCGGTATCGTCAATATGCTGCCCTTCCCGGCACTCGACGGCGGACGCTTTTTGATGCTGTTGATCGAATGGATCTTCCGCAAGCCCGTACCGCGTAAGGTGGAGAGCATCATCAATACCGTCGGATTGGTACTGCTGTTGGGATTATCCGTATTCATAGCGTTCCAGGATGTTTGGAAACTGTTCAGTGGAGGCTGACATGGCAAGTAAACATTATGTTACCGCACTCAATACAAAAATCGGCGGCGGCGCTAAGATCAGCATCCAGTCGATGCTCAACAAGCCCGCCGAGGATATCGAAGGCTCCGTCGCACAGGCAAAGGAGCTCGAAAAGGCGGGATGTGAGATCATCCGCGCGGCTGTTCCGAATATGGAGGCAGTTCAGCTGATCGCCGCACTCAAAGAAGCGGTATCCGTTCCGATCGTCGCAGATATCCATTTCAATTATAAACTGGCGTTGGAGTCGATCGCCGCGGGCGTGGATAAGATCCGCATCAATCCCGGCAACATCGGCGATGACAGCCGTGTCAAAGCGGTCGCCGACGCCTGTAAAGCGAAGAATATCCCGATCCGGATCGGCGTCAACTCCGGTTCCCTGGAGAAGAGTATTCTCGCGAA
Source organism: uncultured Ruminococcus sp. (assembly GCA_902764715.1). GTDB lineage: Bacteria > Bacillota > Clostridia > Oscillospirales > Acutalibacteraceae > Ruminococcoides. Next base: position 2,008 of record CACWXE010000126.1, read on the forward strand.
ATACGGTCATCCGACCGCCGAAGCGTTATGTGACAGCGCGTTATATCACGCTTCATTGCTCGAAAAGTTCGATTTCAATGATATCGTGCTGTCGATGAAAAGCTCCGACGTCACCACGATGGTCAAGGCATATCGACTTGCGGCACAAAGATGCGATTATCCGCTCCATCTCGGTGTCACCGAAGCGGGCACCCGCCGCATGGGGATCATCAAATCCGCAGTCGGAATCGGCGCGCTGCTCGTCGACGGCATCGGCGATACGATCCGCGTATCATTGACCGATAATCCGGTCGAAGAGGTCTACGCGGCGCAGGATATCCTGAAATCTCTCGGATTGGGAGATGAGGGCGTCAAATTCGTATCCTGTCCCACCTGCGGCAGAACCAAGATCGATCTGATCTCATTGGCGTCCGAAGCAGAAAACAGACTGCGCGGCTGTAAAAAGCCGATCACGGTCGCCGTGATGGGCTGTGTCGTCAACGGTCCCGGAGAGGCGAGAGAAGCCGATATCGGCATTGCGGGCGGCGACGGCGAGGGTCTGATTTTCAAGAAAGGCGAGATCATCGCGAAGGTCCCTGAGGATCAGCTGATCGACCGCCTGATGACGGAGATCGAAAAGCTATAATTATTTATTTAGTTAGTAAATCTATATGCTAAAACCATGAAAGGTATTTGAATGATCAAACTCAGTGAAGTGTTCTCGCCGTATGCCGTTGAGCTCGACGGCTCTTTGGCTGACGCGGCAGTGAACAACATACGAATCAACAAAGAAAGACGAATACTGAATATCGATATTACATCCGACTATTTGCTGACCCGCGCCGCGATCTTTGAAGCACAGGAGAAGATCGCCGCGGCGGATATCGGCGTCAACAAAGTCATTATCCATCCGCATTTCAAGCCGGAATCCTTTGACGTCGGCTATTTCGACGAACTGGTTGCCGCGCTGAAATCCAACACGCCCAGTCTCAACGGTACGCTCAACGATGCCGTTCTGGTGCGTGAGGGAGAGGATCGGCTGAATGTGGAGCTCGCGCACGGCGGCCTAGCGTTATTGGAAGCAAAAGAATTCGATACCCTGCTCAGCGATATCATCTATCGTGAATTCGGATTGCGATTCGACGTCCGCTTTTCCGGTGTGACCGAACTGAGCGTAGACGATGAACAGTTTACCGAAAGCATCGACAACGCGCAGAAAAAGATCGATCGCCAGAAGATCGAAGAGCTGACGATGCTGTTCGAGGGCGAAGAACGAACCGATACAGCCGCCGAGAACCTCAACGGATTAACACAGATCGAAGTGCGCAAAGACGACTTCCTTTATCCGCAGATCATCCGCAATTCCGTCAAACCGATCTACGGCAGAGTGTTGAAGAACACCAATAAGCTCATGCCGATCGAAAAGATCGCCTATGATACCGGCCGCGCGACCGTCTGGGGCGATGTTTTCGCCTGTGAGACAAAGGTGACCCGTTCGGGCGACAAAAACATCATCAACTATGATATTACAGACTACACGGGCTCTATCACCGTGAAGGTCTTTGATTCCATACAAAACTGCAAGGTGCTGGAAAGCATCAAAAAGGGCTCGTCCATCGTGGTAGCCGGCGATGTGGAATTCGACAAGTTCGCCGGCGATACCGTCATCAACGCGCGTTCCATCGCTACCGTCAAGAAGGTATCGGTCGTTGATAACGCGCCCAAAAAGCGTGTAGAGCTGCATATGCATACCAACATGAGCCAGATGGACGCGATCACCGAGGCGGGCAAGCTCGTCAAGCGTGCCGCTGAATTCGGTCATCCCGCTGTCGCGATCACCGACCACGGCGTAGCGCAGGCGTTCCCCGACGCGATGAACGCCGCTGAGTCACTCGAGCGTGACGGTAAGGAGATCAAGGTCATCTACGGTACTGAGGCGTACTTTATTGACGATCTATGTACCCCCGTCGACGGCGATAAAAACGTATCGTTGGATGATACGTTTATCTGCTTCGACCTTGAAACAACCGGTCTTTACGCGACCAATGACAGGATCACCGAGATCGGCGCCGTCAAGGTGCAAAACGGCAGGATCGTCGATTCTTTCTCGACCTTTGCCGATCCCGAACGTCCGATCCCCGCGAAGGTCATCCAGTTGACAGGTATCACCGACAGCATGGTCAAGGGCGCTCCTTCTCAAAAAGAGGCGGTACAAAAATTCCTTGAATTCTGTGGTGACGCGGTCTTGGTCGCCCATAACGCGCCCTTTGACACCGGCTTCATTCGCAAGATTTGTCAGGAAAACGACATGGAGTATAACTATACCTCCGTGGATACTGTCGCAATCGCGCGCAAGATCCTGCCCGACATCAACAACGTCAAACTGGATACACTCGCAAAGCATTTCCGCTTAGGCAAGTTCAACCATCATCGGGCAGTCGATGACGCGGAGATGCTCACCAATATCTTCCTCAACCTCGTTCGCGTACTTGAAAAAGATTTTGATGTACATGATCTGGACGGCATGAGGGAGAAGATCGTCGGCGGCGATTACAAGAAACTGCCGACGTATCACCAGATCATCTTAGTGAAGAATCAGGCGGGGTTAAAGAACCTCTATCGTCTGATTTCCTATTCCCATTTGAATTACTTCCACCGCAAACCCCGCATCCCGAAATCCGAGCTGATGAAGCATCGTGAGGGCCTTATCATCGGCTCCGCCTGTGAAGCGGGCGAGCTGTATCGCGCGATCCTGCACAACGCGAGCGAGGAGGAGATCGAGCGGATCGCGTCCTTCTATGATTATCTCGAGATCCAGCCGACAGGCAATAACCGATTCCTGATCCGTGACGGCGGCGCGGCGGATGAAGAACATCTGCAAAATCTCAACCGCAGGATCCTTGAGCTCGGCGATAAGCTCGGCAAGCCTACCGTCGCCACCTGTGACGTCCATTTCATGGATCCGCACGACAAGGATTACCGCATGATCCTGCTTGCCGCGCAGGGCTTTGAAGACGCGGAGGATCAGGCGCCGCTGTATTTCAGAACCACAGCGGAAATGCTGGAGGAGTTCGCGTATCTCGGCGACAGGGCGCAGGAGGTCGTTGTCGACAACACGAACCTGATCGCCGATCTGTGCGAGTATGTTCGTCCGATCCCCGCGGGTAATTTCCCGCCGTTCATCGAGGGCGCGGAGGAACAGCTCACTTCTATTACATGGCAGCGCGCCAAGGATAAATACGGCGATCCTCTGCCTGATATCGTCAAGGCGCGTCTGGATAAGGAGCTCAACTCCATCACGACCTACGGCTTCTCCGTGCTGTACATGACGGCACAGAAGCTGGTCGCCGACAGTGAAGCGCACGGCTATCTGGTCGGATCCCGTGGATCGGTCGGATCATCCTTTGTCGCGACGATGTCCGGTATCTCTGAGGTCAACCCCTTATGTCCGCATTATCTGTGCCCTAAGTGCAAAAAAAGCATCTTCTTTGAGCACGGCGAATACGGCTCCGGCTTTGATATGCCGCCCAAGGATTGTCCCGACTGCGGCACGCCGATGGAGCGCGACGGTCACGAGATCCCTTTCGAGACCTTCCTCGGCTTCAAGGGCGACAAGGTCCC
>CACWXE010000127.1 GCA_902764715.1 uncultured Ruminococcus sp.
GCCTTCTTCTTAACAACGAAGGAGACGATGAGTGCTACGATCGCAACACCGGCAACACCGATGCCGACCCACAGCCATACGTTATCGCCGGTCTTGGGAGAAGCCTTCTTGTTCTGATCCGGAGTAGCGATAGTAGTGGGAGCGGTAGTAGGAGCAGTGGTGGGAGCTACGGTAGCATCAGTAGAGGTGATGGTCTCAGCAGTGGTCTCTGCGGTAGTCTCAACAGTAGTCTCGTTGGTGACAACGGTCTCGTCGGTGACAACAGTCTCGTCGGTGACAGTGGTCTCGTCAGTGACATAGGTCTCGCCGAGCTCATCGGTAGCAACAGCGGCTACGGGAGCATTTTGTTCCTCAGCTGCGCTGGCGGAGATCGCCATCGCGAACAGGGAACCTACCATCATTACACAAAGTAAAACAGCTAATACACGTTTCATAATTTGTTTTTCCTTTCTTGATACAAATTTTTTCACATACCGTTTATACGGTATCATGCGGATGTGATCCGCGGTAGTTGCCATCCATCTTTTGGTGGGTGGATTGTGATAATTTTTCCTTATCACTTGAGTAGATAATAACACATAAAACCTGAGAATTCAATACAAAGAATGCGAAATTTACTTTTTCTTAACTTTTGTACACTTAAAACCTCAGTCGATCACTTCCTTTGATAGATTTGCACAAATGGGTTGGCTAAATATTGTCTAAATAGCCGAAATTTGCGGTGCATCAACCCGTTTTGCGGCGATTCTCAACCATCATTTATCCAGTTGACCAAAAGGAATTTTGCTTGGATAACGCCTGATTTTCGTTAGTTGAGGGTCGCTTTTTCCATCGCTTGAACCGATCGGATATGAGTCTTTCCGATTCGGTTTCGGCGATTTCTGACTATATATACACGCGTCGGCGCAGAGTGTGACACAAAAATGAAAAAAATCCCGCCGGGCTTTTTGATGATAACAGCGCGGCGGGAAATCGAATGGTATTCAGTTGTCATATAAAGTGGTTGGATATCCGGCGGATCCGTTAGCGGTTATACCGGCGAGCTTTTGAACTGCTCGTGTGTTACAGGCTTGCCTTGAGGACTGCGACAACATCATCACGGTCGAGCTTCTTGTAGCCGCCGTCGAGGATGATGGTCGCGTTGGCGATGTCCTCGATCATGTCGGGAGTCGTACCGAGCTCCGTCAGGTTCATGGCGACGCCGATCTGCTTCATCCAGCTCTCCATCTTGGCGAGACCTTCATCGGCAATCTGTTCATCGGACTTGCCGTTCGGGTCAACGCCCCAGACTTCCTTTGCGAAACGGACGAATTTGTGCAGACCGTAGGGCTTGATGAATCTGTAATAGGGGAGAGATACCGCCGCGAGCGTCATGCCGTGGGTCGCGTCGGTGATCGCGCCGACCGCCTGACCCAGCATATGCACCATCCAGTCGGTGGTCTTGCCGCGGGAGATCAGGGTGTTCAGCGCCCATGTCGCCGTCCACATGATGTTGGAGCGCGCCTCGTAGTTTTCGGGATCGTCGATCGCGATCAGCGAGCTATGGATGACGGACTTCATCAGCGCCTCGGCAAGATAATCGGAGGTGTTGTCGTCGTCGCCCGAGAAATACTGCTCGCAGATGTGGTTGAAGATATCGTAAATGCCCGCCGCCATCTGGCGCTTGGGCAGAGAGAAGGTGAACACGGGGTTGAGGATCGAGAACTTCGGCATGACGTTGTCGCCGAAGACATGACCGATCTTGAGCTTCTGCGCATGGTTGGTGATGACCGCGCCGCCGTTCATCTCGGAGCCGGTGCCCGCCATCGTCAGGATACAGCCGACCGGGAGGATCTCGCAGTCGGGTTCCTCAAAGCGGATATAATACTTGTCCCACGGATCGTCGTCACAGTTGACGGATACCGATACCGCCTTGGCGTAGTCACAGCAGGAGCCGCCGCCGACCGCCAGCAGGAGATCGACATGGTTCTCACGCGCGATCCGCACGCCCTCGCGCAGCTTATCGGCGGTGGGATTCGGCATCACGCCCGCGTCCTCAACGATGGTCTTGCCGTTATCCCTGAGGATCTTCGTCACCGCGTCATAGATACCGTTCTTCTTGACGGAGCCGCCGCCGTAGATCAGCTGTACGGTCTTGCCGTATTTAGGGAGCTCGTCGTTCAGATATTTCAGAGAATCCTCTCCGAAACAGAGCTTTGTCGGGTTGTGATAACTGAAATTGCCTAACATTTTTGCCTCCTTGAAATGAATAGTCGCAGCCGTTTTTCTTTGACAATATTATATCGTGAAAGCCGAAAAGAGTCAATCGATTTCAAAAATGCAGGAACAATTTATGCCGATTCATATTCGAGTCAAATAGCTTGAATATTCTGTTAATTTTTTATCAATTTGAATAAATACAACGCGATAATTGCAAAAATCTCTGTGAAAAACTACCGTAAAGTCATTGACACCCGCATGAATTAATATTATAATGAAAGCAAGAGTTTTATCCTGCGTTAAAGCGATAAAACAATAATATTAATCAGAAAGAGGGAACACCATGGAAAAAGTATTGGTACTGGATTTCGGCGGCCATTATAACCAGCCTATCGCCCGTAAGGTCAGAGAGCAGAACGTCTATGCCGAGATTGTGTCTTACCAGAAGATCACAGCCGACGAGATCGTTGCGCAGGGCTATAAAGGCATCATCTTTACCGGTGGTCCCGACAGTGTGTTTGAGCCTGACGCGCCGCATTGCGACTCCGCGATCCTGTCTGCGGGTCTGCCGATCCTCGGCATCGGATACGGCTGTCAGCTCATCGCGTATATGGCAGGCGGTAAGGTGACCTACGCCAGCGAGATCAGTGAGTTCGGCGAGACCGAGCTGATCTCCGACGGCAGTGAGCTGCTCGACGGCTTTCCGCCCGTGAGCATCTGCTGGATGAGTCACCGCAATTATATCAAAGAAGCTCCCTTAGGCTTCCATGTCACCGCCTACACCGAGCGCTGTCCCGTAGCGGCGATGGAAAACAGCAAGGATCATATCTACGGCGTGCAGTTCCACCCCGAAATGATCGAGACCGAATACGGCGAGCTGGTGCTCCACAACTTCCTGTACAACATCTGCGGCTGTGAGGGCGAGTGGAAGATGGATCGCTTTGTTGATGAAAAGATCGCGCAGTATCGTGAGCGCTTAGCGGATAAGAAGGTTCTGCTGGCTCTTTCCGGCGGCGTTGACAGCTCCGTAGCGGCGGTGCTGGTCAATAAGGCGATCGGCGATAACCTCACCTGCGTCTTTGTCGATACCGGACTGCTCCGCAAGGATGAGGCGGATCACGTCGAAAAGACCTGCCGCGATATCCTCAACATCAATTTCACGCGCGTTGACGCGGCGGATCGTTTTCTCGCGGCGCTCAAGGGCGTGACATCCCCCGACGAAAAGCGCCGTATCATCGGTGAAGAGTTCAATAAAGTATTCGAAGAAGAAGCAAAGAAGATCGGCAAGGTCGATTGTCTGGTACAGGGTACCATCTACTCCGACCTGCTTGAGCGCGGCGCGGGTGATATCACCTTCACCTCTTCCGGCGAGGGCGCGCTGCATCAGGTCGTCGAGTATGACGAGATGGCGGAACCCCTGCGCACGCTCTTCAAGGACGAGGTACGCAAGGCGGGCTTAGCCCTCGGTATGCCCGAGGAATTCTGCTATCGCCAGCCGTTCCCCGGTCCGGGTCTTGCCATCCGCTGTGTCGGTGAGATCACCAAGGAGAAGCTCGATACCCTGCGCAAGGCTGACGCGATCTTCCGCGAAGAGATCTCCAAGTCCGGCTATGACCGCTTCACCAACCAGTATTTTGCCGTCATGACCGACACCCATTCGGTCGGCGTGCTGGGTGAGGAGCGTGTGGTCGGCAGCACGATCGTTTTGCGCTCTGTTACCAGCGACGACTTTATGACCGCGGACTGGTCGCGCATCCCGTATGAGATCTTAGCGACCGCGTCGGCACGTATCACCGGCGAAGTCCCGGGCATCACCCGCATCGTTTATGACATCACTCCCAAGCCCCCGGCAACGGTGGAGTGGCAATAATAATTCTTATTCAGAATAAAAACGAAATGATGAAGCCCTCGGCTGTGTGAGCAGTCGAGGGCTTTTAGTACTATCTGATAAAATGAGGCTATCTATATGATATTGATTATAAAAACTTTTTGATTTCTTTTTGTAAGTCCGGCAGATCATCGTCTATGGTATCCCATACGATACGCATATTCACGCCTGAATAGCCGTGCACAATTCTGTTGCGCATTCCGTATAATTGTTTCCACGGGATGGTGGTGATTTGATTCTTAGCTTCATCGGAAAGAGCGGTTTTTGCTAATTCGCCGATTTGCATCAAGTTGAATACACAGGCTTCCACACGCATTGGATCAGACTGAAAATCATCAAGTGAAGTGCAATCTGAACAATAGGTAAGAACGGAGCTGATGTGATCAACTATTTTTCCCAGTATTTGTATATCTTTATTATCCATAGATCATCACTCCGCTTTTTGCTATTTCTTTATCCACAACAGAATCATGGGCTACTTGCGAAACGTCCAGCATATCTACGTTTTTGTCTAATGCAGTGACGACGTCCTCTAATAGACCAAAAAAAGCAAGACCTTTTAATCCGCTGTCAACCAAAATATCGACATCGCTGTTTTGTTGTGCCTGTCCTTTTGCATATGACCCAAAGAGTATGGCTTTTCTGATATGATAAGAGTCAAAAACAGGCTTCAAAAGTGATTGGATCGTGGCAATGGAATAAATCGTATCTGACATAAAACCTCCTCCTTTCTTGGGTAAATCTATTATAACATATCAGAAAAATAATGTCTACATGATTTGTGAAAGTGAATGACGTATCATTGACAGAATAATTTGATGCTATTATAATACATATATAATGAAGATTGCCGCGGCTTTTGGATACTCGTGTTCGGAAGCAGCGCAATGATGATCGATGAAAGAAGGTTATGATATGAAGGTTTTGATGATCAATGGTTCTCCGCGCAAGGACGGCAATACCGCGATCGCGCTGAAAGAGATGGAAAAATCGTTTGAGAAAAACGGGATCGAGGTCGAGACCATGCAGATCGGCAATCAGGCGATCCGCGGCTGTATCGCCTGCGGCACCTGCGCGACCAAGGGTCAGTGCGTGTTTGATGACGCGGTGAATGAGGCGGCGCCGAAGTTCGCCGAGGCGGACGGTCCGGTGATCGCCTCGCCTGTCTACTACGCGTCCGCCAACGGTACGCTGGTATCGTTCCTCGACAGGCTGTTTTATTCCTGCAAGTGCGACAAGCGCATGAAGGTCGGCGCGTCCGTAGTGGTCGCGCGCAGGGGAGGACTCTCCGCAACCTTTGACGAGCTGAACAAGTACTTTACTATCAACTCCATGCCCGTTGCCGCGTCCAATTATTGGAACAGCGTCCACGGCGGCGCGAAGGGCGACGCGGAGCAGGATGCGGAGGGCTTGCAGACCGTCCGCGTGCTGGCGGAGAATATGAGCTTTTTGATGAAGAGCATCGCCCTCGGCAAGGAG
>CACWXE010000128.1 GCA_902764715.1 uncultured Ruminococcus sp.
TACCGGTATCGACCTGAACGCCCGTTCGCTGAACCTGAGCTCCTTCATTTATGTCGAGAACAAGAATAACGGCGAATTTGAAGAATACCAGACGCTCTACGGCACGGAAAACCGTATTTGGGTCAATCTCAAGGATATGCCCAAGGCGATGCCCGAGGCGATCGTCGCCATCGAGGACAAGCGTTTTTACGAGCACAACGGCGTCGACTGGTTCCGTACCGGCTCGGCGATCCTGTCACTGGTGACCGGCAGGGACAACTACGGCGGTTCCACCCTCACCCAGCAGCTCGTCAAGAACATCACCGACGACAGCGAGGTTTCTCTCACCCGTAAGCTCAGAGAGATCTTCCGCGCGCTGAACATCGAGCGCGAATACAGCAAGGACGATATCATTGAGGCGTACCTGAACGTCGTTAACTTCGGTAACAACTGTCAGGGCGTTGAATCAGCCGCGCAGCTGTATTTTGACAAACCGATCGGCGAATGTACCGTCGCGGAATGCGCGGCGATCGCCGGTATCACGCAGAACCCGTCGCGATGGAATCCGCTGCTCTATCCCGAGAACAACAAGGAGCGCCGTGAGACCGTGCTCGACCAGATGTACGAGCAGGAGATGCTCACCAAAGCGGAATATGACACCGCGATGGCGGAATCCGCCAATATGACCTTCGTCGGCTTCAGCGATGACAGTAATGATGAAGACGAGAACGAGGACAACACCAAGATCCAGAACTGGTATATCGACCAGATGTACTGGGATCTGTGCCGCGACCTCGCGAAATACTATGACATCAGTGAGGACGCCGCTTCCTTGAAGCTCTATTCCGAGGGTCTCAAGATCTACTGTGCGATGGATACCGAAGCACAGGAAATGATCGAGAAGGAAGCGCTCAAATCCGCCACGGATTATGACTACGATCTACAGACAGCCATGACGATGGTCGGCTATGACGGACGGGTCATCGCGACGGTCGGCTCCTCGAGAGAAAAAGAAGGCAACCTCGAATGGGACCGCGCGTCGCACTCGGTACTCCAGCCCGGTTCCTCCATCAAGGCGATCATCCCCTACCCCATGGCGATCGATAAGGATATCTACAACTACTCGTCCCTCGCCAAGGATCAGCCGATCGAAAAATGGAAGGTGGACGGCTACGGCAACTTCATCGCGGGTCCTCCGAACTCCTATAACGGCTATCATCAGTATATGACGGTACCCGAGGCGCTTTCATGGTCATCCAACGCCGCGGCGGTACAAACGCTCGAGCTGGTCGGCATCAACGACGCGTATGAGCAGGCGACCAACAACCTCGGCTTCAGAAACCTCGGTGAAGCGGACAAGACCAATGTCGGTTCTCTCTCTCTGGGCGGTATGGAAGGCGGCGTTACGGTACGCGAGATGGCTGCCGCGATGGAATACGTCGGCAACGGCGGTCTGTACTATGAACCGTACACCTACTACTATGTCACCGACCAGAACGACAGGGTCATCCTCGACAACCGCAACAACCTGCCTCAGGAGGCTTACACACCCGAGACGGCTTACAAGATGAACCGTCTGCTGAAATACAACGTCATGACGTCGACCCACACCGCTTCCTCCTATGCCCAGATCCAGGGCTGGGATATCGCGGGCAAGACCGGTACGACGGACTATGACCGCGACCTGTGGTTCGTCGGCGCGTCACCCTACTGCACGCTCGCGTGCTGGATGGGTTACGACCAGCCTGACAGTGTCAACTTCTACGGTCTGTCAACGATCGTCTGGCAGAAGGTCATGGCGAACTATCTCAAGGGTAAGGAATACAAAGAATTCACGATGCCCGATACTATCGTGACCGCGACCTACTGTAAGGGCTCCGGACTCTTGGCGGCGTCGTACTGTACCGATACCGCGACCGGCTATTATACCGAGGACGATATGCCCACCTACTGTAACGGCGTGCATACCGCGGGCGGTCTCGTAGGAGAAGGCTCCGTCGGAGCATATAATCCCTCGGCGGCATATGACAGCGGTGAGACCTACGCAGGCGGAGGCGGATCGTCATCCTACAGCGGGTCTGATTCCGGCACGAGCAGCGGATCGGCATCCGGCGCAGACAGTGGCACGCCATCCGGCGCAGACAGCGCGGCATCCGCTGCTGACAGCGGCACACCATCCGCTGCTGACAGCGGCACACCATCTGCTGTAGATTCAGCAGCAAGTGTTGTTGAGGTACCTCCCGAAGGATAAAAAATGCGAAACAAAAAAACAATAAGGAGAAATCTGAATATCATGATATCTGTAGCGATCATGGGTCACGGCGTCGTCGGAGGCGGCGTCGCGGAGATCCTGTATACACACAAACAAAAGCTCTTCGCCGCGATCGGCGAAGAGATTAATGTCAAACATATCCTCGATCTCAGAGAATTTCCGGATTCTCCCTACGCGGATCGATTCACCAAGGACTTCAACGATATCGTCAATGATATCGAGGTGCGCGTTGTCGTCGAGACCATGGGCGGCTTACATCCCGCCTATGAATTCGTCAAGGAATGTCTGAGCAACGGCAAGAGCGTCGTCACCTCCAACAAGGAGCTGGTCGCCGCCTACGGCGCGGAGCTGTTGGCGATCGCTTCCGAGCAGAACGCCAACTTCATGTTTGAAGCGGCAGTCGGCGGCGGTATCCCGATTATCCGTCCGATCAACCAGTGTCTGGTCGCGAACAACGTCAGCGAGATCGCGGGCATCCTCAACGGCACCACCAACTTCATCCTGACCAAGATGATCCACGAGGGCATGGGCTTTGATGAAGCGCTCCAACTCGCGCAGGAGTTGGGTTACGCGGAGCGCAATCCCGAGGCGGACGTCGAGGGTCACGACGCATGCCGCAAGATCTGTATCTTGGCGTCACTCGCGTTCGGCAAGCACATCTATCCCGACGCGGTACATACCGAGGGTATCTCCAAGATCAAAGCGGCTGATGTGGAATACGCGGACGCATGGGGCGGCGTGATCAAGCTGATCGGCTCCGTCAAAAAGCTCGACAAGGACACCATCGACATCATCGTAGCGCCGATGTTCGTCCCGAACGAAAGCCAGCTCGCCAACATCGACGATGTATTCAACGGCATCATGGTGCGCGGCGACTGCACCGGCGACGTGGTATTCTACGGCAAGGGCGCGGGTAAGCTGCCCACCGCCTCAGCGGTAGTCGCGGACGTCGTGGACAGCATCAAGCATCTCAAATCCCGCAAGTACCTCTCGTGGGCAGATTCGGACAACAGCTCCGTCCTCCCCTATCAGGAGAGCGTGCGCGCGATGTATCTGCGCGGCGTTGCGGATGACACTGCCGCCGCATATGATAAGGCAAAGGCAGCCTTCGGCGAGATCCATGTCCTGACCAAGGACAACGCTCCCGCAAACGAAGTCGCCTTCATCACCGAACCGATGGCGCTGAGCGACTTTGATGCAAAGAAAGCATCGCTCACCGGCATGACGATCGAATCCGTCATCCGCATTGGAGACCTTTAAACAATGAGGAATTAGGAATGAGGAATTAGGAATTGTTTCGCTGATAAAGCTCCTCTTCCACTCACTTCTGATTCTCATAAATAGTTATGATTTTATTTGGTTATAAGGAAAGGCAGGAATTAATCTACGATTGCATCATACGGTGTCATTCCTAATTCCTAACTCCTAATTCCTAATTAACTACTGGGGGTAATGAAAAACATGAGTTTGATCGTAATGAAGTTCGGCGGTACATCCGTCAAGGACGCCGAACGCGTACGTAATGTAGCCGGTATCGTTACCGACAGCTACAAGCAAGGCAACAACGTTGTCGTCGTCGTATCCGCTCAGGGCGATACCACCGATGACCTGATCGAGAAAGCGGCTGAGATCACCGCGAATCCGTCTAACCGTGAGATGGATATGCTCCTCACATCGGGTGAACAGATCTCCGCGTCCCTGCTGGCGATGTGCATCCAGGATATGGGTTATCCCGCGATCTCTCTGACCGGCTGGCAGGCAGGCTTCCTCACCTCATCCGCGCACACCGCGGCACGTATCCGTCAGGTATATCCCGACCGCATCAAGCGCGAGATCGATCAGAAGAAGATCGTCGTCGTCTGCGGATTCCAGGGCGTATCCCGCTATGACGACATCACCACACTCGGACGCGGCGGCTCCGATACCAGCGCGGTCGCGATCGCGGCGGCAATGCATGCCGACCTGTGCCAGATCTACACCGACGTAGAAGGCGTATTCACCGCCGATCCGCGCAAGGTGCCCGACGCGATGAAGCTCAAGGAGATCTCGTATGACGAGATGCTGGAGCTCGCGACACTGGGCGCGCAGGTGCTTAACAACCGTTCCGTAGAAATGGCGAAAAAGTATAATATTGAACTCGAGGTCCTCTCGTCCTACACAAAGGTCCCCGGAACTATCGTAAAGGAGAAGGTAAAAATGGAAAAAATGCTTATCAGCGGTGTCGCAAAGGACACTGACGTAGCCCGCTTATCGATCACCTGTATTCCCGACAAGCCCGGGATGGTATTCAAGCTGTTCTCGAAGCTCGCTTCCAAGAAGATCAACGTTGACGTCATCCTGCAGAGCGTTGGGAGAGACGGCACCAAGGATATCGCCTTTACCGTTGCGAAAAACAAGGGCGCCGAGGCAAAGGAGATCTGCGAGAAGTTCGCCGACAACGTCGGCGCGGGCGGCGTAGACTATGAGGATGATATCGCTAAGGTATCCATCGTCGGCGCCGGTATGGAGAGTCACGCGGGCGTTGCGAGCAAGATGTTCGAGGCGCTGTATGACAAGCAGATCAACATCCGCATGATCTCGACCTCCGAGATCAAGGTCTCCGTCATCATCGACAAGGATGACGCCGACAGCGCGGTCTCCGCGATCCACGAAAAATTCTTCCCCAAAGAAAAATGAGTGCGCACACTCTTTCCTCCGCCTTTTGATGCGTTGGATAGAACAATCAAGTTTCATCAACGGCGGGTCACACGAAAGTTAATAATGTTTACTTGTAAGGCGGGTGCATCCCGCCTTTTTCTTTTGCCCATCTACAGAGAAAATGGTTTTTATTGTAGGGGAGCGGTGCTCCCCGTTGGGGAGACGTCACGAAGTGACAGAGGGAGATTCCCCTGATAGGGGAAATGTCCGCGAAGCGGACAAAAGGGTTGCCGTTCTCGCTTAGAGAAAGGCGTCTCCGCCGAGGAATGCTGCTCCCGAAGAGTTTTCCTTTCAATCACATTATCACGCGGAGCAAATTGATCCTTCCGTAAGGTACGACGTTCAACACGCGTGTTCGACGTACCGCAGCCTATTTGTTCAATCCCACCTAACGCGTAGTATATCAATCCATCCGTAGGGATGACCATTGGTCATCCGCGAATGACGGGCATTTCCTATATCGGGAACTGCGGATAGGAACACAATGTTTCTGCCGACGGTACGTCATACAGTGGCGCTTAGCCAATCGCGGATAAATCCGCTCTTGGAGCGCTGTTGCATGGGAGTTGTATACCAAATCACAGATTTGGACGACTCCTCAAAATGCCGTACCCT
>CACWXE010000129.1:0-5441 GCA_902764715.1 uncultured Ruminococcus sp.
TACGGTGAGGAAGCCCTGTTCCTCGGAACCGCTTGCCTTTACCATGCCGGAGAAGCAGACGAACAGCGCTACGCCGATACCGTCGTTGAACAGGGATTCACCCTGGATCAGGAAGGAAGTATCCTTCGGCAGACCGAACTTGCTGAGGATACCGGTGGCGGCGATGGGATCGGTGGGGGCGATGATACTGCCGAACATCAGGCATACGGGCAGGGAAAGATTGAGTCCGAGCAAAAGGCTCGCGCCGTAGATCAGCATACCGTAGAATACCGCGCCGAGGAGGGTACATACCAGCGAGAGCACGGTGATCTGTCTAGCCATCTTTTTGAAGTCGGATAACTTCATATGGCAGGAACCGGCGAACAGCATGAAGCACAGCACGCCGTTCATCAAAAAGTCGTGGATATCGAACCCCTGTATTTCTTTGAGGACGTTTCCGACGCTGGTATCGTTGAATACCGCTATACCGATCAGCAGAACGATACCGAGGATAGTCGAAAACAGCATGAGTCCGATCTCGTAGGTCAGCTTGGTGACCTTCTCGTTAAAGAATCCAAGGATACATACCAAAGCGATGATTCCGGCAAACATATATAATGTTTCCATATATTTCTTTTCCTCCTTTTTCTTTTGGTTGACCCTCATATTTCGACGGCGATGACGGAATCCGCACAGCTGTACACAAGGCACTGCGGCTGCGCGGATACGATCTGTCATGACGCCGTATATGCCGATTTTTATACATTATAGCATAAAAACAGCGGCTTGAAAACCCGTAAAATAGATATTTTTACAAATTATTCCCGCTCAGTGTGATCGGTTGAGATTCCACACACTGTCCTTTGTAGCAGATGTAGCAGCAAAAATCGGTTGTTTTCAGAAAAGCTCTTTTTAAGAGAGTTTACTTTTTACCTGCTACATCTGCGACATCGAAAATATTTGTGTTTTGATCCGTGAAATGCAGTGCGAAACTCTTGTCAGCAAAATGAACATATGCTATACTCATACGTAAGAGATCCGTATGATCGGAGAAGGAGTGATAGAGATGAAAGAGCTGACCGTCGACGCTGTAGTAGGGAACATAGAGACCATCACCGAATTTGTCAACGCGGAGCTGGAGCTCCTCGGCTGTCCGCTGAAGGTACAGATACAGATCGACGTCGCGATCGACGAGCTGTTCGGCAACATCGCGCACTATGCCTACGGGCATATCAAGGGCAAGGCGACGGTGCAGATCGCCTTTGACGAAGCTGAACGCACTGTGACGCTGACCTTCATCGACAGCGGTACGCCCTTTGATCCGCTCAAAAAAGACGATCCCGATACCACGCTCTCCGCGAAGGAGCGCAGGATCGGCGGGCTGGGGATCTTTCTCGTCAAAAAGACGATGGATCATATGGAATACCGTTATCAAGACGGGCACAATATACTCTCTATCATGAAAAAACTCGGGTGATCGATATGGGAAAAATCAAAGATTATTTTAAGATCTATGAATCGGAAGAGACCAAGGCGGTCTTTGAACAAAACGATTATGAAGGAAACCGCCTGTCTTATTATGTTATTCTCTCCTGCGCGGTGATCCTGCTCATCTCGTGGGGCTTTAATCTGGCAGGGGTTTTCACCGTCCCGAAGCTCAGGATGAATGTTCTCGCTATATTAGGCTTGATCGAGTTCGCCATTCCGGTCGTGCTGTATCTCAAGTTCAAGGGACAACGGCGCTGGCTCAAATACGTGATGGTCATCGCCCTGCTGTTTGCCTGTACCCAGCTTTTCAGTATCCTCAACCATAATGTTATCCTGATCATGGTACTGCCCGTCATGCTGTCGAGCCGATACTTTTCCAAGGGCTTTACGGTGATGATCTCGATCTTGACGGTGATTTTCGCCACTGTCGGCAGCATCTTGACGGTGCTGTACGGTATCATCGACCTGAACTTCTATCCCTCTCCCGAGAAAGGCACGGTCATCGTCATTGAACAAAAGCTGCGTGAAGCGATCGTAGCCCTGGGCATCGACCCCTCCAAAGCGGTGATCAGCATGATGGTCAACGGCTTTTTGCCGCGACTGCTGGCATTCACCGTCATCTGCTTCATCTCGATCTATATCGCAAAGCGCGGTCATGATATGGTACTCAGACAGAATGAGATCGCCCGCGCTTCCGCCAACGTCAAGGCGGAGCTGAACACCGCCACCCAGATCCAGAACGGTATGGTTCCCAGCATCTTCCCCGCTTTTCCGGGACGCAAGGAATTTGATATCCACGCCGGCATGTACACCGCGAAGGAGGTCGGCGGCGACTTCTACGACTTTTTCCTGATCGATGAGAAACACCTCGCGATGGTGATCGCGGATGTATCGGGAAAGGGCGTTCCCGCGGCGCTGTTCATGATGGCTTCTAAGATCCTGATCAACGACAGAGCGCTCATGGGCGGTACTCCCGCCGAGATCCTCCAATTCGTCAACGATCGTATTTGCAGCAATAACCAGGCGGAGATGTTCGTCACCGTATGGCTGGGCATCCTCGATCTCGAGACCGGCGATGTGATTGCCGCCAACGCAGGTCACGAATACCCCGTGATCCGCAAAAGCGACGGAAAATACGAGCTGCTTAAGGACAAACACGGCTTTGTCGTCGGCGGTATGGAAGGCGTCAGATACAAGGATTATGAGTTCAAGCTGGGCAAGGGCGATTCCATCTTCCTTTATACCGACGGTATTCCCGAGGCGAACAACATCGACGAGGAACAGTTCGGCACCGACAGGATGGTGGACGCGCTGAACATCAAGCCCGACGGCACGCCGGAAGAAGTCCTGATCAATGTGAAAAACGAAGTCAACAGCTTTGTCGGCGACGCGGTCCAGTTCGATGATCTGACTATGCTTTGCCTGCGCTATAACGGCGAATAAACATTGTTCTTCTTATACGAAAAAGATAAGCACATTCGACTGTAAATGCCGAATGTGCTTTTTTGATAGCTTCAACGATTCGCGTTGCTTTAGAGTGTAGAAAAACCTGTAAAAGCCTTCCTTTGGTAAAGGAAGGTGCCTCCGAATGGAGGCGGATGAATTGCATCAAATGTTTGAGCAAAGCGAGTTACCATTAGAATTGTGTTGATCAAGCCTTGATAATTTGTAGGTTTCTCCCTTCGGTCGATCAGTTTATGCAATTCCTCAGTCGCCTACAGGCGACAGCTCCTTTTACCAAAAGGAGCCTTGGAAATCGACTGCTCAAATTATATTGATACTTTTTCGACACGCTTGGATCAACGTTTCGCGTTGATCTTTTGTTTTTCCAGATACAGCAGTTGATCCGCCTTTGTCAGATATTCAAAGAATTCCGCGGGATCTTTCGGACATGCCGTCACGCATCCGAAGCAGCATCCCAGTTTTGAGTCGACAACCGAGATCTTGAGCGTTGAAAACCGTTCGTTGACCTCTTTCAGCTTTGCGTGTAATCCGTCGAGGTCTTTGTTTTTCTCGATGATCAGGAATTCATCACCGCCGAAGCGGAATACGCTGTCAGCAGGGAAAACCTCTACCAGAATATCGGCAAAGCCCTTGAGCACATCATCGCCCACATGGTGGCCGTAGGTGTCGTTGACGGCTTTGAAGCTGTTGATATCGCCCATCGCGATACAGATGTCGGTGCCGATATAGTCGGGGATATGCTGATTCAGCGCGTAGCGGTTCTGCAAGCGCGTGATGCTGTCGTGGTTAGCGATGATCTCCAGCGAGTCGTTGAGAAGATTTACCTTGTTCTTCTCTGAGATATAACCGACGGTCAGGCGATAGTTCATGATAGCGCCCACGACCGACAGTGCCGCGAACATCAGATAATTATACGGGTTGATCACACCCTCCTCAAATCCGAAATTCAGGATCAGATAGTTGAGGATGTAGGAGCCGAAGATGACCGTCGTCGTAAAAGCGGGATGGAGCTTGACGAACAGGACGAGGATCAGTCCTACGGTATAGAAGGTGAGGAGCTGCTGGTGATTGATGTAGTTCCATACCGATACATACATGCTCCAGATGATCAGCAGAATGACAAATCCGCCGATAAACACCTTGACGCCCATCGGGTGCTGTTTGACGGCGTCGGGCCGCTTCATCAGGCTTCCCGCGATAAAGTAACCCAGCAGACACAGAAAGACGCTCAAGCCGACTCTGATGGCGGCGCCGACGACTTCGCTGTCGGTGATTCTGTTGTGATTTATGATAAAGAATATGATCAAAGAGATGAGCTGTACAACCCCGACAACGAGCGAAACATAGTGAATGTTTTTGACATTCAGCGAATCGATCTCATTTTTGGTCTCCTTGCTCATAGCAGGGAAAAGCCAATCTTTGATCCATTCTGTTCTTTTTTTCATTCCATCACCTCTGAAGGAAAAGTCATGGATAAAGGATATTAACTCCAAAGTGTTTCGTGGTTGAATAAAAGCATTTTAACTGTGTTTGAGGAAAAAATCAATGGTAAAACTGCCCAAAAATCAAAGGATTCATCAAGCGACAGGCTGAGATCACGGCTCCAGATTGAGCTTCGCGATACGGCGAACCTCATCCTCCGCGTCAAGAAACGCCTGTACGACAAGCGGATCAAAGTGTGATCCCGCGTCCTCGCGGATGATGGAGAGCGCTTTTTCGATGGAGAACGGCTCCTTG
This sequence comes from uncultured Ruminococcus sp., assembly GCA_902764715.1. GTDB lineage: Bacteria > Bacillota > Clostridia > Oscillospirales > Acutalibacteraceae > Ruminococcoides. The sequence goes on from CACWXE010000129.1 coordinate 4,669, forward strand.
TAGCTGCGGCGGGATATCAGTGCGTCAAACACATCCGCCACCGCCATCACGCGAGCCGAAAGCGGGATCTCTTCGCCCTTGAGACCGGCGGGATAACCCTTGCCGTTCCACTTCTCGTGGTGGTAGAGGGCGAGGTTTTTCGCTTCGGTCAGGTAGCCCGTGTCCTCGTCCACGATCGACATCGCCTTGTCGATGATCTTGCCGCCCTCGACGGTATGACTCTGCATGATGCGGAATTCTTCGTCGGTGAGCTTACCGGGCTTGTTGAGGATCACGTCGGATACGGTGATCTTGCCCACATCGTGGAGCGGCGCGGAGTTGACGACCTCCGTGATGTATTCTTCGGTCAGCTGATTGCTGTAGATGCCTTCCTTGAGCAGCTGACACAGGATGATTTCAGTATATGCGGCAGTTTTGAAAACATGATCGCCCGTACACTGGTCACGGCTCTCGACCATATCGGCAAGTACCATGATCAGCCCGTTTTGGAGCCGGGTGAGCTGTTCGCTCTGATGCTGGAACTCTTCGATGTAGCGAACGGTATTATGCGCCGCTCTTTTGTAATCCTCATAGAGGGTCTCGATCTCGTCGCCGGTGCGGATATCCAGCGCGTTGAGCATACGGATCCACTTCTCTCTCGCCTCGGGGGTATCATAGCCCGAGTGACGCGATACATGGGCGATGGCGTTGATCGGCTTGACGATATGGCGCTCCGCCAGCCAGACCGCGTAGGTGCGGATCAAAAGCAAAAAGCCGAGGAACAGGGAGATGAT
>CACWXE010000129.1:5488-8932 GCA_902764715.1 uncultured Ruminococcus sp.
GCGCAGACGGCTCATCTCCATATCGATGCCGATATAGCACTTCACCTGACCGGCGCTGTTTTTGACGGGTTCATAGACCGAGAGCAGCCATCCGTCCTCATCGATCGAGATGTCGGTGGGGATCTCCTTACCCGCTAAGAACCGATCCTTGTATTTTTTGATCGAACTATCGTAGCGGATGACCTCGCCGGGATCGTCAGCCTCGACAGTCTCGGAGTCGACGTCAAAGATGACATGGGTACCGTCCTCACTGATACGATAGATATAGGCGAACTTGATGTCGGGTGATACGTTGACGATCGTGCCGAGAAGCTCCTCGATGTGGCTGTATCCCTCCGCTTTTCTACCTTTCTCCAGATATTCATCGATCCGATCACGGTCCAGCTTGTCGGCGATGACATGGATGGCGTGGTGACCGTCCTCTTCAAATTCGGCGACGGTTGAATCATGATACTGCAAAACGCTGATACCGATCGCCGCCGATACCACGAGGGTAGTGGAGACCGCGACAACAAGCGTTACTTTCCAGCGCAGGGAAAGCCGCTTACGGTTATGCGGATTGTGCCGCTCTATCAAGGTGACATAATACCAGCTTCGTGTCTGGACATAATCAAGAACGCTTGACGGCAGCAGCTTGTAGATGATCAGCGAAAGCGCGGTGACCAGCGCCTTGTCGACAAAATCGATCAAAAAGTTCGCCGTCATATTGGACATGAAATAGCCCATCGGGATCACGTTGTTGATCTTTTCCGCAAAATCGACGGCAACACCCTCGCAGAAGCTCAGGCCGTTGATGAACCATGTCAGAAATCCGCCGACGATACCGCCCCAAAACGCGAAGAACACGATCGAGAGCAGGATATACGGTATCTTGAGTCGACGCAGTTTTTCGGCGAAAGAAACCGCCGTCACCGCGATGAGCACGCTGATGATGCAGTAGTAGATCGAAGAAGGGCTGGAGAAGCCGTTGATGATATTCGTAAAGAAGCCGACGGTGATACAGGGGATGTAGCCGCCCGCCATCGCGGACAGGATCGTTCCGACATTGTCGAGATAAAACGGAAGCCCCAGTACTTCGTTCAGCTTGATGCCGAGAATATTCAGCAGGACGCCTATGACGATGACGCCGAAAAGCGACGCCCCGGTTTGCAGCGATTTTGATCGCAGTTTCGTTGCCATGATGAGCCTCCGATCAGTCGGCGCACAACGCGCCGAGCGTATCTCTCTTTGTTAAAAGCTCCTGCAGAAGCGGGGTGTAATCCATTTCGGTACGCGCGCGCAGCAGCTCTGTTATCTCGACGGAAACCTGATACATCGGGGTCAGCGAAAGATTGCCCAAAACGCCCTTGAGCGCGTGAGCTGCCTCAAACGCGCTGTCAAGATCGCCTGCTTCCAGCGCGGTCTGCAGCTTATCGAAATTCGCTTCCGCGGGGATCATGCCCACCAGCTTCAGATACAGCGCTTCGTTGCCGGCGCATCGGGAGAGACCTTCTTCGGTATTTGCTCCGAAATCGTTCAGCTTTTCAATCGTTAACATGATGTTTCTTCCTTTCCTTGACATTCCTGATTGATCAATTCGCCGAAGCGCTCAGCGGGCAGCGGCGGCGAAAAATAATAACCCTGTACGATATCACAGCCCATTTGCCGAAGCACGTTGAGCTGTTCTTCTTCCTCTACGCCCTCCGCCACGACGGGGACATGAAGGAACCGAGCGATGTCCATCACCAGTCTGACGAGACCGAGCTTTTTGTCATCCAACAGCATCCGGCGGATGAACTGCATATCGATCTTCAAGACGTCGATCGGGATCTCGGTCAGCATATTCAGCGAAGAATAGCCGGCGCCGAAGTCGTCCATCTCGATCTTGAAGCCCTTCTCTCTCAGGCTGCCGACCACCTCGATCAGCCGATCCGCGCTGTCGGAATAGGCGGACTCGGTGATCTCGAGCATCAGCTCGTCGGGGGTGAGGGCGAACTCGTCGAGGATGTCGCAGAGCTTTTTCTCCAGCTCGGGGTCGAAGATGTCGACGCGCGACACATTCACCGAGATCGGGACGGTCACATCGTATTGCTCGCGCCAGCGCTTGATCTGCCGCGCGGCACAGCGCCAGACATAGAGCTTGGGATGGATCCAGCGGATCAGCGCCTCGGCGCTGGTGAGCACGGGACGCTCACCCTGTATTTGATATTTCGGCTGAAAATAGACGACAAAATCACCGTTGTCGATCGCGGCGTCGACGTCGCCGATCAGCCGTTCATGAAAGACCGTGCGTTCATACAGCTCGTTGTTGTAGCGGGTCGTCAAAGAGCCGTACTGACCGCGGATGCGGTCGCATGCCAGCTTGGCGCGGCCGAACCACGACTCGGGCTCGCCCTCGTTCCCTTCGCAGGAATAGACGCCCGCCCTCAGGCGCAGACTGCGCGATCCGGCAAATTCCGCGAGCTTCTTTTGCATCTCTTCCAGCAGCGGCTCATATTCCTCCTGCCGTTCGCAGAAGATGAAAAAGGTGTCGCTTTCACTGCGGCAGGCGATACCGCGCAGTTGTGTGAGTTTCTCATCAATCATCCCGCCGATGCAGGCGAGCACGCGGTCGCCTTCGCCGCGACCGAACAGCTCGTTGATGAGATGGAAGCGGTCGAGGTTGAGCACCAGCGCGTCCATCGGGCGATCGAGCCGATGGATCATCCGACGCAGGTACACAAAGAAGAAACTGCGTGTATACAGCCCCGAGACCTTGTCGCGCTCGGTGGAGCGGATGATGCTCTTGTCCTCGCTCAGCTCGATGATCCTCTCACATCGCGCGAGGATGACCTCAGGCATGTCATAGGGCTTGGTGATGAAATCCGCCGCGCCCATACGGATGCTGCGCACCTCGGCGGATTTTTCGGACGTCATCACGATGATGGGGATCCGCTTGAGCGCTTCATCCGCCTGACAGCGCTCGATCACCTCAAAACCGTCCATCACGGGCATCAGCAGATCGAGCAGGATCAGCGAATAATCCGCGTCGGGCTGTGTCAGCATCATCATGGCTTCCTGACCGTCGGACGCGGTTGCGATCTCAAAGGTCTGTGACAGCATCGCGCCGAGCAGTTCCCGGTTGATCAGTTCATCATCGACTATCAGCACGCGGCGTTTGATACCGCTTGCTGTCATATAATTCTTCATGGCACTCTCCGTATCAATCTTTCGGAATCATTCTGCTTTGATACATTCGGCGAGCGTCGCGATCAGCTCGTCGGGGTTAAAGGGCTTTGCGACGTGGGCGTTCATCCCCGCGTCAAAAGCCTCTTGTCTGTCATCTTCAAAGGTGTTCGCCGTAACGGCGATGATGGGGACGCGGGCGTTCTCACCCGCCGATGCGCGGATCCTACGCGTCGCGTCATAGCCGTTCATCACGGGCATCTGGATATCCATCAGGATCGCGCTGTAATAGCCCGCTTC
>CACWXE010000130.1 GCA_902764715.1 uncultured Ruminococcus sp.
AATTCCCTTGTCCAGCCAAAATTTGCGGCACTTCTTAATTATTACATTGTAAATATTCTTTTAATTATTTCTCTGTCCTCTTGACGGGGTGCGGTTCAAAATGTGTGACAGCCTTTCTGTTATGTTGAAAAAGCAGTATTCGTAGCTACTTTCATAGGCTCCTTTTGGTAAAAGGAGCTGTCCCCGAATGGGGACTGAGGAATTGCATAATTGATCAACCGAAGGGAGAAACTAAATTATTTATGATGCGGCTCAGTTGATCTTCTCGAATCTTCTCATTTTCTTTCCGTCTCTTTCGATGATCTCTTGGAACATCTTGTAGGGGCGCACCCACAGATCGTGCTCGCTGTACAGCGCGCGGTAGATGACCATCTGTTCCGTCGTTTCACTGTCCTTGGCAAAGTCGATCACTTCGTATTCATTGCCCTTGAAATGTCTGTATCGTCCCTTGACGATCTCCTCGGGCACTAACTCGGGTTCTTCGGGAGCGGGTTGAGCGGTCGGTTCCTCAACAGCGGTCGCCGGCGTATCGTTCTCGTCGTCCGAGAAATCGATTTGAAAAGAACCGTCGTTCGCGACAAGGATCATCGAGCTCATCGGCGGTACGCTGATCTCACACCAGCCGTTGCAGTTGTACTGCTGATTGCCGTTGAGCACATCGGTCAGAACGCCGTTGAAGTCCGTGTTAACGCCGATGCTGCGCGGTTCATTGCTCTGGTTGAGCATGATATAGACCTTCTGATTGTCGGTCTTCATCGAAAAGCACATATGCTCGAGCTGGATCTGTTCATTCTTATACTTGCCGTACTGCAGCGCTTCTAAGCTGTGTCTGATCTTGCCGAGCTTGCAGATGTGCTCAAACAGCGCGTAATCGGGATTCTCCAACGCGTTCAGATCCAGTTCTTTTCTCAGATCATCATCGGAATGGCGCTGTTTTTTGCCCTCCATGCCGAACTCACTGCCGTAGTAGACCGAGGGCACACCGGGCATCGCGTAGAGCATGGTGTATACATTTTTCTGCAACGCTTTATCGCGGATGATGCTCGCCAGTCGTGTGACGTCGTGATTATCCGCGAAGTTGTACATGTAGATGTTCTTATACATACCCCAGTCGCCGCACTGACGATCGACGGAATGAGCGAACTCAAAATAGTTGCGGTCGTTGTGACTGGAGAACAATCCCTTGTAGATCTCGTAGTTGGTGACGGAATCCAGTGTTTCCGCGTTCGCCAGACGGTTGTAATCGCCGCCGACGATCTCGCCGAACATCCAGAAATCGGGCTTTTTCTCTTTGGTAACGCCGCGCAGACGCTTGAAGAAGTTCACATCCATGACATTGGCGGCGTCCAGGCGCAGACCGTCGATATCGAATTCGTCGATCCAGTAGCGCACCGCGTCAAACAGATATTTCAGCACATCCTCGTTTTGCAGATTGAGCTTGACAAGATCATAGAATCCCGCCCAGCCCTCATAGCTGAAATGATCGCCGTAGGGGCTCTGCTGATCAAAACGGATGTTCTGAAACCATGAGGTATAGGGGGAACCCATGCCTTTTTCCTGAATATCTTTAAACGCGAAGAAATCGCGTCCGACATGGTTGAAAACGCCGTCGAGGATCACGCGGATCCCGTTTTGATGCAGGGCGCCGCAGATCTTTTTAAAGCTCTCGTTATCGCCCAGACGACTGTCGATCTTTCTGTAATCGATCGTATCATAGCCGTGACGGGTGCTCTCAAATACCGGGTTGAACAAAATGCAGTTGACGCCCATCTTTTTGAAATGAGGGATAAAGTCATAGGTCTTATCCAGTCGGTAGTTCAGTTGAAAATCATTCTCCTTCGGCGCTCCGCAGAAGCCGATCGGGTAGATATTATAGATGACAGTGTTATGAATCCAGTGCATACATGATACCTCCTTTGTTTGCACAAATTCTCTTTGAAGTATAGCATTTTTTCGTATAAAGTCAAATTATTGTTGTATTAATCGTCGGTTTGTGCTAATATAAAGAGCGTAATAATCAATAAATTACATGATTGAGGTGCAATGATGGCGAAATATTTCGATAAAGATGAGATCAAGGAGTCAAGCTCCGAAAAGAAAATCCGCATCTTTTTGGCTGTGATGTATTTTCTTTTGGTGCTGACAACAGTATGGATGCCGTTGATGTACGGCCCTGTGAATGATGACGGACAGTATTCCATCCTCACCGCGGTCAATCTCTTGATACAGCCCAACGGTTACGGCAGTGCCGGTCAGGTGATGAGCGCAATCTACGGCGCGATACTGGTCATCCTGCCGATCGTATCGTTCTTCTTCTTCCTTTTGGATAAAAAATCCAAGAAAAAGTACGTCATCAGCTATATCACCTGTATCCTCAGCGCCGTTGTGATCTGCTTCGGTCCCGGTTCCTCGATCGCCTACGGCGGCATCGTCAGCCTGATCCTGATCCTCGTGATCATGTTCATGACGACGCAGGGCTTTCAGGCGACCCGCATGAGAGAAAGAGCCGCCGCGGAAGAGAAAACCGAATAACTTCTTATCGCACGATCCCGCGCATATACTGTCTTGGTGATGGTTATGCGCGGTAAATTTTTGTTGGTTTCTATTCTCTTGACGGCTGTATTCAGTCTTTCGTCCTGTGTCAAAAGTATTCAGCGCCCCGCGGATGAATTGAAGATGTATACATGGAGCGGTTCCTTTGAACAAGGAGCAGATGTCACACTGTCCTTTACACAAACTGAAGGATATCTCGAGATCGAGAGCGATGACAGCTCTCTTTCTATCGGCGGATTATGTATGCTGACGGATGACGAGCTGTTGATCTTTGATGAAAACAGCGGCATGAATTACTCCTTTGGTTATCGTCTGTACGGAGATAGGGTAGAGCTGAACCGCGACGGCAGTGTGCTGACGCTGAAAAAAGCCGAATCCGATTGAATTATTTTAACTGATTATCAAGGATTAGTATTATAATTCTTTTACGCTATTGTAAAATGAAGTCGGATTTGCTATAGTAGTGTGGCGTGAAAAGACGAATAAAAGAAGGGTTCGATCAATGAAATTTGTAAAAAATCTGTTTTCCGCCGTGCTGGCGGGCATTATGATCTCGTTCGGCGGGGCGGTATATCTGGCGTGCGTCGCGGCGGAAAAAGCACAGCTCGGCGCGATCATGTTCTCACTGGGACTGTCGGTGATCCTGATCATGGGCTTTTTGCTGTTCACCGGCAAAACCGCCTATCTGCTCGAGAATAAGCCATCCTACATCCCGTATCTGTGCACGATCTGGCTGGGCAATCTCCTCGGCTGTATGCTGATGGGCACGCTCGTCATGTTCGCGAAATCGAATCTTGCCGAAACCGCCAAGACGATCTGCGAAAACAAGCTCACGCAGTCGTGGTGGCAGACGATTATCCTCGGCGCGTTATGCGGCATCCTCGTGTATATCGCGGTGGATTATTTCAGGAGCGATAAGGACAAAAAGTCGCTTCCCAAGTACATTTTGGTATTCACCTGTGTACCCGCGTTCATCCTGTGCGGCTTTGAGCACAGCGTAGCGGACATGTTCTATTTTGCCGCGTCATCCGCCTATTCGCTGTATTCGGTACAGGGTATCGTATACATCCTCTTGGTATCGCTCGGCAACCTGATCGGCGCGGTGGCGTTCCACATGGTGAAAAAAGCGGTGCTATCAAAATAATTGCATAAATATCATGGTTGAAAAAGTCGCAGTTTGGTGCGACTTTTTTCATTTTATTATTGCTATAACGGTGTAATTGTGTTATAATAAACTGTCAAATTATGCACATTCAGGCTCCCTTTCTTAAGTGAGCCGGTGCTGAGGTTCCGAGTGGTTGATAATGATGTCGATCCTCGGTGAATTCAACCGATTGTAAGAAGGAGCTGAGCTTTTGATCATCCTCGGTATCGATCCCGGCTACGCGATCGTCGGGTGGGGCGTAATCGAATACAAAGGCACCTCGCACCGTCCCGTCGCGTTCGGCGCGATCACGACCGAAGCGCATACGGATTTCAATCTGCGCCTTGAGCAGATCTATAACGATACCGTCGAGCTGATCGGGCACGCAAAGCCCGACGCGATGTCGATCGAAAAGCTCTATTTCAACACGAATACCACGACAGCGATCCAGGTCGCGCAGGCGCGCGGCGTGATCCTGCTGGCGGCACAGCAGGCGCATATCCCGGTGTATGAATACACACCCTTGCAGGTGAAAACCGCTGTGACCGGTTACGGCAGAGCGCTCAAACCGCAGGTGATGGAGATGACCCGCAGGCTCCTGCATCTCAAAGAAGTGCCCAAGCCCGATGATACCGCCGACGCTTTGGCGATCGCGATCACACATACACAGGCGGCGGGCACGAATCTGCGCGATACGATGATGAAACGAGGGATCAAGTAATGATATATTCCGTCAGAGGCAACCTGATATTGATGGACGCCGGTTACGCCGTAGTGGAATGCGGCGGCGTCGGCTATCGGGTGCAGACCTCGATCACAACGCAAAAACAGCTCAAGCTGAATACCGAGACCTTGCTTTACACCTACATGAACGTCCGCGAGGACGCGATGGAGCTGTTCGGCTTTGCCACGAAGGGCGAGTTATCTACCTTCAAGATGCTGATCGGCATCACCGGCGTCGGCCCTAAGGTGGCGCTGGCGATCCTGTCCGATCTGACAAGCGAGCAGATCGCAATGTGCGTATCCTCCGGCGACAGCAAGACCCTGACCCGTGCTAACGGCGTAGGCCCGAAGCTCGCCCAGCGTATCGTGCTGGAGCTCAAGGATAAGATCAAGGGCGTGACCGATACAGCCGGCTTTGACGTCGGCAAGGGCAGTGTGATCGCCGATACCGGCAACGTACCCAAGGCGGTCGCGGCGCTCGCGGTGCTGGGCTATTCCGCCGCCGACGTTACCCCGATCCTCTCCAAGCTCGACCCGACTATGCCGGTAGAAGCGATGATCGCGGCGACCTTGAAGCAAATGGCATAATTTTTGTATGAATCCCTTTTTCGAAAGGAACTGTAAAATGGATTATAATACCGATTTTGAGATGGATTTTGAGGATCGTATCATGGATACCTCCGAGATCCCATCCGACACGATCGACTCCGATAACCCTCTGCGACCCAAAACGTTGGAGGATTATATCGGTCAGGATAAAGCAAAAGAGAATCTCAGAATATTTATTGAAGCGGCAAAAAAGCGCGGCGAATCACTCGATCACGTGCTTTTGTACGGCCCTCCCGGACTGGGTAAAACGACGCTCTCTGGTATCATCGCCAATGAAATGGGCGTGAATATCCGCATCACCTCGGGCCCCGCGATCGAAAAGCCCGGTGATCTGGCGGCGCTGCTCACCAACTTGAATCCCGGCGACGTCCTGTTCATCGACGAGATCCACCGAC
>CACWXE010000131.1 GCA_902764715.1 uncultured Ruminococcus sp.
CGGCAAGATCCAGCGCAATAAGCTGTAATCGGTGAAGAATGAGCGGTGAGCGCTGAAGGATCATGACCTGTTCCATCAAACGTGATTTTACGCGTCACACGCGTCACACCCCTCAAAAACCGCATGGATAAGCCGTTTTCAGCATGACGCGTCCGCATATTTTATCCGTCATGCGACGCGTCACAGCTGACAGAAGAACAGTATTAATTGACGTTTACCGTAGGGGAGCGGTGCTCCTCCCACAACAGTTCCTATACATCTCACCCAAACGCGAAGCAGATGAACCATGTAGGGCGGGGGTGCTCCCCGTTGGGGAGACGTCACGAAGTGACAGAGGGGGAGGCGTCTCCGCCGAGGAATGCTCCCGCCGAACACCGGACAATATGGTTTTTAAACGCGAAGCAGATCACTATATTGTAGGGGAGGGGCTTGCTCCTCCCGCGGCAGTGCGCAGGATCATCAAATACGCAAGTCAAGGAGAAGTATATCCTTTGCTTCGCACATACATTCATGTAGATGAAACGTAACGGGAGCAGCAAGCCGCTCCCCTACAAATTCACTGAAATGTTTCCGATCGATCACAACCGTTCCACTGTAACTGAATTGTGCTGTCGGGATATTCCTTATCCGCAGGCGGCAGTGACGCGTCGCATGTCGCATCAAAAATGCGAACGCGTCATGGCAAAAACCGCATGTGTAAGCCGTTTCTCGGCACCGTGACGGCTGTGACGGGTAAAAACGGGCTCCGCGGAGATGTGTCATCAGGACGACTGTGACGCGTCACCTGTCATTTTATGACGCGTCAGAGGTTGTCCGATAATTAGATGTTGACAATTTGATTTGAATGTGATAATATAAGACGAGCTAAAGGCTATGACGAAGAGGGCGCGGTTCTCTCATCATCCAGAGAAAGAGCGGTTGGTGCAAGCTCCCATGATGGATTCCGTGTTTGTAGCTTCTGAGCCGGGGAGAAGAAAGTATCCTGTGATATGATTAGACCTCCTCCGTGATTGCTGCGTAAATGCATAGGGGTTAGTAGATGATTGTTATCACGAGGCACATCGTGCCGTGGTGATCTCAACCGATGTATAGACCCTGAGAGTGGCAGTGCTGAGATATCAGCCTGCAATTTGAGTGGTACCGCGGGTGTTATGCGCTCGTCTCAAAGTGATTACTTTGGGATGGGCGTTTTTTAATTTAAAGTGGAAAATGGATAGTGGAAAGTGAAGGGAGTGCTTTTCTCTCAAATGTATTCCATATCAGTCAAAACGAGAAGCGTTTCCCGCAATTTTCCATTTTCAACTGTCAACTTTCCATTTGTATGAGTGTTATGAGAACGAACGGAAGGAAGGTATCTTATGGAGAATCTAATGACCATAGATCAAAAAATAAAAGAGATGGCGACCCGAATTCGCGAGCTGCGCGAGCTTGAGGGCAAGACGATCGCCGAGATGGCGGCGTTCGCCGACGTCACCGAGGATGAATATATCGCGTGTGAGTCGGGCGAGCAGGATCTGAACTTCGCGTTCATCTACCGCGTCTCTCAGGCGCTGAACGTCAACGTCACCGAGATCATCGAGGGTATCTCCCCGAACCTGAAATCCTATACCGTGACGCGTTGCGGACAAGGACAGAAGGTATCTCAGGCGCACGGCATGACTTATTATAACCTTGCCTACGCGTTCCAGAACCGTATCGCGGAACCGCTGTATGTCAAGAGCAAGTACAATCCCGAGGCGCAGAGTAAGCCCATGGAGCTGACCACCCACGACGGTCAGGAGATCGACATCGTCATCGAGGGACAGCTGATGGTGCAGGTCGGCGAGCATAAGGAGATCCTCAGCCCCGGCGACACCATCTACTTCGATTCCAACACCCCTCACGGTGAGATGGCGGTCGGTGAGCAGGATTGTATCTTCTACGCCATCGTCCTCAACCCGAAGGGTGAGCCGATCCCCGAGCTGACCACCACCAAGACGATCGCCGCCGCGAAGGTGGAGAACGTCGATACCAAGGAGCGTGTCTGGAAGAAGTTCGTCGACTATGAGGTCAACGAGAACGGTACGCCCACCAAGGTCACCTTCAAGAATGAGGACAAGTTCAACTTCGGCTTCGACGTTATCGACGCCATTTCCTATAAAGATCCCGATAAGCTCGCGATGATCCATGTCGCGAACGACAAGACGGAGCATCGCTTCACCTTTACCGATATCCGTCACGCGTCATGCCAGTGCGCGAATTATTTCAAATCGCTCGGCATCCGCAAGGGCGACCGCGTCATGCTGATCTTGAAGCGTCATTACCAGTTCTGGTTCGCGATCATCGGTCTGCATAAGCTCGGCGCGATCGCGATCCCCGCGACCAACCAGCTCCAGTCGCACGACCTTGAATACCGCTTCAAGGCGGCGGGCGTCTCCGCCATCATCTGTACCGGCGACGGCTACTCCGCCGCTGAGGTCGAGAAGGCGATGGAGAATTATCCGCAGTTAAAGCGCATCATGGTCAACGGCGTGCGCGAGGGCTGGCGCAACTTTGACGAAGAATACAAGCTGTTCTCCTCTCATTTTGAGCGCAAGGAGAGCACTCCCTGCGGCGACGACATCATGCTGATGTACTTCACCTCGGGTACCTCCGGTTATCCGAAGATCGCCGCGCATAACTATAAGCTGGCGCTCGGTCACTTTATGACCGCGCATTTCTGGCACAACGTCGACCCCGACGGACTGCATTTCACCATCTCCGACACCGGTTGGGCAAAGGCGGCATGGGGCAAGCTCTACGGACAATGGCTGTGTGAAGCGCCGATGTTCGTCTATGACTTCGACCGCTTCCATGCCGACGATATCCTTCCGATGTTCGCCAAATATCATATCACCACCTTCTGCGCGCCGCCTACCATGCTGCGCATGATGATCAAGGAGGATATCAGCAAGTACGATATGTCCTCCGTTAAGCGCATGACTACAGCGGGCGAGGCGCTCAACCCCGAGGTGTACAACCAGTTCGAGAAGCTGACCGGCTTACAGATCATGGAGGGCTTCGGTCAGACCGAGACCGCCGTTATCATCTGCAACATGATCGGCGCGCCGCATAAGATCGGCTCGATGGGCAAGCCCTCTCCGATCTATGACATCCACCTGATCGACAAGGACGGCAACGATGTTCCCGACGGTGAGCCCGGCGAGATCTGCATCAATATCGCCGACAAAATGCCCTGCGGTCTGGCGATGTACTACTACAACGACGTCGACTCCACCCGCAAGAACTGGCGCAACGGCTACTATCACACCGGCGACCTCGCTTGGCGTGATGAGGACGGCTTCTTCTGGTATGTCGGCAGAGCTGATGACGTCATCAAGTCCTCCGGCTACCGTATCGGACCGTTCGAGATCGAATCGGTCATCATGGAGCTGCCGTATGTGCTTGAGTGCGGCGTATCTCCCGCGCCCGATCCCGTCCGCGGACAGGTCGTCAAGGCTTCTATCGTGCTGGTCAAGGGTACCGAGGGCACCGAGGAGCTGAAGAAGGAGATCCAGGACTACGTCAAGACCCATACCGCTCCGTATAAATATCCGCGTATCGTCGTCTTCAGGGACAGCCTGCCCAAGACGACCAGCGGTAAGATACAGCGCAATCTTTTATAGTGGAAAGTGGAAAATGGAAAGTGGAAAATTTCGGGAAACGCTTCGCGTTTTGATTTATATGGAATTCATTTGAGGGCGAAGCCCTCCCTTAACTTTCAATTTTCAACTTTCAATTTTCAATTAACCAATGGAGTCTAAAATGCACTACAAACGTTTGACTATATTATGCGGTCACTACGGTTCGGGAAAGACCAATATCGCCGTCAATATGGCTCTCGACCTCGCCGAAAAGCGGGACAATGTCGCGATCGCCGACCTCGATATCGTCAATCCCTATTTCCGCAGTAAGGACAGTGAGGATGAATTCAAAGAGAAGGGCATCCGACTGATCTGCTCCGATTTCGCGTCCTCCAACGTGGATCTGCCCTCCATGCCCGCCGACCTGTATTCGATCACCGATGACAAAAGCCTGAGCGTGATCATGGATATCGGCGGCGACGATAGGGGAGCCTACGCGCTCGGCAGACTGCGTGACGCGATCATCGCGGAAAATGACTATGAAATGCTCATGGTCGTCAACCGATACCGCCCCCTGACGCCCGACGCAGAGTCCACCATCGAGGTCATGCGCGAGATCGAAGCGGCGTGCGGTATCCCGTTCACGGGCATCATCAACAATTCGAACTTAGCAACCGAAACAACCGCGGATGATATTCTTTCCTCTGTGAAGTACGCCGAGGAATTGTCGAGGCTCACGAGCCTTCCGTTGGTGCTCACCACTGTTGAGGAGCGTCTTTATGATGACCTCAAGGATCAAATCAGCCCATTATTCCGCTTGAAGCTGCAAAAGAAGCCGGTGTGATACCGATTGTGACAGAGTGAAAACCGTTTATGTTTGACCTCTTGTTTTCAGCATTCGGTAACGCTCTGTAGGGTACGGCGCTTGTCGACGTACCGAATCAGCCGATAGATAAATCTGTCGAATACACATGATCGAATTGATACCTTCTGCCGTGCGGTACGTCATAAATGCCGTACCCTACAACAGAACCATCATCTTTCCTGTTGCCGTTGATGTTATCTATTAGGTTTCCGGTTATTCAAGCGAAATATCATACATAATAAACATTTATGATAAAGAAGGGAAAATGTATATGGCAAAGCTAACATTCAAGACCGACAACTGTAAGGGTTGCGGACTGTGCGTCGACGCTTGTCCCAAAGGGATCCTGCAGATCGCCACAGACAAAATCAACAAGAAGGGTCATCATCCCGCAGAGTGCACCGATATGGACGCCTGTATCGGCTGCGCGTCCTGCTACATGATGTGCCCCGATTGTATTATCAAGGTAGAAAGGTGATGAAAAACAATGGCAGATAAGATTTTGATGAAAGGTAACGAAGCGATCGCTGCCGCCGCTATCAAGGCGGGTTGTATGCATTACTTCGGTTATCCGATCACCCCTCAGACCGAGATAGCTGCCTATATGGCGAAGGTCATGCCCAAGGTTGGCGGTACCTTCCTGCAGGCAGAGTCCGAGATCGCCGCGATCAACATGGTATACGGCGTGGCGTCCGCGGGCAAACGCGTCATGACTTCTTCTTCTTCTCCCGGCGTATCGCTGAAGGGTGAAGGTTTATCCTACTTGGCAGGCTCCGACCTGCCCTCGCTGATCGTTAACGTCCAGCGCGGCGGTCCCGGACTCGGCGGTATCCAGCCCTCCCAGTCCGACTACTTCCAGTCCACCCGCGGCGGCGGTCACGGCGATTATCACATGATCGTCCTCGCT
>CACWXE010000132.1 GCA_902764715.1 uncultured Ruminococcus sp.
ACCTGTATGTCCAAGGTGTCATGGACCCTTTGCTCGCCACGGCCGACGTGCAAGCCCTTGCCGCACAGCTGAAGAGCGCCGGCATCCGCCGCATCGCCGGACGCCTCATGGCCGATGCATCGTTTAAGGATGCCGATGAATACGGCTGGGGCTGGTGCTGGGATGATGACAACCCCACGCTGTCACCCCTCCTCGTGGGCAGCAAGCCCGACTTGATGGCCGCGCTGCGCAAGGCCCTCTCCAAAGCCGGCATCACCATAGCCAAAGGCACCGCCACGGGTACGACACCTGCCTCGGCACGCTGCTTGGCAACCCTGCAGCGGCCCCTCACCGATGTCCTGCAGCCGATGATGAAGGAGAGCGACAACCTGTGTGCCGAAGCGGTGTTCT
The DNA here is from genome assembly GCA_902764715.1 of uncultured Ruminococcus sp. Classification (GTDB taxonomy): domain Bacteria; phylum Bacillota; class Clostridia; order Oscillospirales; family Acutalibacteraceae; genus Ruminococcoides. The sequence goes on from CACWXE010000132.1 coordinate 391, forward strand.
ATCAGTTAAGTGCGGCAGCCGGTTCCTCCCCTAATGGAAAGGAAAGGCTGGCGCAAGGGAAACATTATAGCAGGAATATAGTTGCCAAGGTTGTTAGGGATGTCATTGAGCGTGCCTGTGCGCTGCAAAGCTTCCCCTCCATCAAGGGAGAGGACGGGGGTGAGTCCTCCGTTGTTGCCGACGGCAGCGGCCTCTCGCTATACAACTACCAGACCCCTGAGACCTTCACGCGATTGCTCGCCTATGCCGCCGCTCGCCCCGACAGCATCTTCAACCCGCTGCTGGCAGCGCTCCCCATCGCCGCTGTCGATGGCACGCTGAAAAAGCGCATGGCCGGCACGCCGGCAGCCGCTAATGTGCGTGCCAAGACGGGCTCCGTCACGGCGGTCTCCGCCCTCGTAGGCTACACCACACAGCGCTCCACAGGCCACCTGATTGCCTTCGCCATTATGAACCAAGGCGTCCAGCGCATGGCCGACGGCCGCGCGCTACAAGATAAGATCTGCATTCTGCTCAGTGAATAGCCATCATGCTAAAGCCCTACCATACCCCCGATGTCATTGAAGCCGGCTGCGACGAAGCAGGCCGCGGCTGTCTGGCAGGCCCCGTCTTCGCGGCAGCCGTCATCCTGCCGCCCGACTTCCACAACGAGCTCCTCAACGACTCCAAGCAGCTCACCGAGCGCCGCCGCTACCAACTGCGTGAGGTCATCGAGCGCGAAAATAGGGGCAATACCGCCACGGGGTACAGGATCGCGATCTGCGACGTCATGCACAGCGGGGCGGCAAAAACAGCGGTCAGCGCAGTCACGATCAGGGACGGCGTCGATTACGGTGCGCCCGACAAGCGCAGGGTCAAGCTTATCTTCATGATCACCGGCAAAAGCGACAGCGACGAGCATAAAAGGGTCAAGGAGAAATTGCAAAAGCTCTTATCCGACCCGACATTCACCGCTCAACTGTGCGCGTCGCAAGATCAAAAAGCCTTTTTAGCATTGTTCGATCAAAAAGAAAACAGACACGTAAAACAGCCGCCGCGGTAGATGCCGCAGCGGCTGTGCTTTGCACTAATATTCTAAAATAGAAATATATCAAAGTGATAAGCCGTATATTTTCTTGACATTCTCGCTGAGGATCAGCTTCATCTCGTCGTCAGTCAGTCCGAGGCCAAAGAACATCTCCAGCTCATCCTTGGGGTGCCACATCGGGTAATCCGTGCCGAACAGCACCCTGTCCGCGCCGTAACGACGGATGATCTCGGCGGTTTTGTCGAGCGGTACCCATGACATCGTAGAGGAACAGTCGACATAGAGATTCGGGGTACCCGCCAGCTGTAAGCTCGCCTCTTCCCAGAGCGACCAGCCGCCCATGTGCGCGCCGATGATGGTCAGGTTGGTATAGGTCTCCAGAATCGGGATCAGGCGATTGGTGTTGGAAAAGTCGTAGCGCTTATCGCCCGTGTGCATCAGGATCGGCAAGCCATATTCCTCGCACAGCTCATAGATCTTCAAGCAGCGATAGTCGTCGATCTTGAACTGCTGGATATCGGGATGGAGCTTGACGCCCTTTAAGCCTAAATCTACAAGGTGCCGAACATCCGCGCGCTGATCCTCGCTGTCGGGATGGAGCGTACCTAAGCCGGTGAGCTTACCGTTTGATGCGGCAACAGTCTCGGCGATGAAATGATTGATCGACTGCACCTGCTTGGGTGTGGTCGCGACAGACTGCACCAGAGAATGGTCGATGCCTACTTCCTCGTTGATCCGCAATAAGCTGGCCGCAGTCCCGTCACACTTGGCGACGGTGTCATAAAAGGTATCGGTACCCGCGACCGCCTTGGCGGCGATCTTCTCGGGATAGATATGACAGTGGGAGTCGATGATCGTATAACCGTTTCTCATGCCGTCACCACGCTGTTCGCTTTTTGCAGACCGAGCTTTTCGACTGCGTCCTCACGCATCTTGTACTTGAGGATCTTGCCGGCGGCGTTCATCGGGAAGCTGTCGACGAAATTGATATAACGCGGCACCTTGTGACGCGCCATGCTCGCGGCGATAAAGTCCTTCATCTCCTGCTCGGTCATGGTCTCACCCTCCTTGAGGATGACGCACGCCATGATCTCTTCGCCGTAGTTTTCATCGGGTACGCCGATGACCTGTACGTCGGATACCTTGGGATTGGTGTAGATGAATTCTTCGATCTCCTTGGGATAGATATTCTCACCGCCGCGGATGATCATGTCCTTCAAGCGACCGGTGATCTTATAATAACCGTCCTCGGTCTTGCAGGCGAGGTCGCCGGTATGGAGCCAGCCGTCCTTGTCGATGGCTTCGGCAGTCTCCTTGGGCATCTTGTAATAGCCCTTCATGATATTATAACCGCGCGCGAGGAATTCACCGTTGACGTTCGGAGGACACTCCTCCCCTGTCTCGGGATCAACGATCTTACACTCGATCTCGGGCAGTTCCTTGCCGACGGTGTTGACGCGGACTTCGATGCTGTCCTCGGTCGAGCTCATGGTACAGCCGGGAGATGCTTCGGTCTGACCGTAGACGATGGTGATCTCGGTCATGTGCATCTTATCGACGACCTCACGCATTTTGTCGATCGGACAGGGTGATCCCGCCATGATACCGGTGCGCATATAGGAGAAGTCGGTGTTCGGGAAATCGGGATGCTCCAAAAGGGAGATGAACATCGTGGGAACGCCGTGGAAAGCGGTGATATGCTCATTGTTGATGCACGCAAGCGCGGGCTTGGGGCTGAAATACGGCAGAGGCAGTACGGTGGCGCCGTGGGTCATGGAGGCAGTCATCGCCAGTACCATGCCGAAGCAATGGAACATGGGCACCTGGATCATCATGCGGTCGGCGGTAGACAGATCCATGCGGTCGCCGATATTCTTGCCGTTGTTGACGATATTGTAATGGGTCAGCATAACGCCCTTGGGGAAGCCGGTGGTACCCGAGGTGTACTGCATATTGCACACATCGTCCTTGTCCACCTGCGCCGCCATGCGATAGACCTCGCTCTTGGGTGTTTTGGCGGCGTATCCCATCGCCTTTTCCCATGTCAGACAGCCCTTCTGCTCAAAGCCGACGGTGATGACGTTTCTGAGGAACGGCAGACGCTTTGCGTGGAGCTGCTCACCCTCCTTGACGTTCTCAAGCTCGGGACACAGACGCGCGACGATCTCGCCGTAGCTGGTATCCTTCGCGCCCTCGGTGATGATCAGGGTATGGGTATCGCTCTGTTTGAGCAGATATTCCGCCTCGTGGATCTTATAGGCGGTGTTGACGGTGACCAGTACCGCGCCGAGCTTGACGGTCGCCCAAAAAGCGATGTACCACTGCGGCACGTTGGAAGCCCATACCGCGACATGGGAGCCCGCCTTGACGCCCAGCGAGATCAGCACGCGGGCGAATTCATCGACGTCGTCACGGAACTCAGTATAGGTGCGGGTGTAGTCAAGCGAGGTGTATTTGAACGCGAGCTGATCGGGGAACTCCTCTACCATGCGGTCAAGCACATCGGAGAAGGTCGCGTCGATCAGCGTCTCCTTCTTCCAGACGAACTTACCGGTATGGCGGTTGTTCCAGTACAGCGCAGATTCGTTCTTGGAGGTATCGGCGAACTGCTTCATATAGCTGATGAACTGGGCGAAGATGATATCCATATCGTCCAGATCGGGCTCCCATGTGGGATCCCATACCAACGAGATAAAGCCGTCGTAGTTGACGGAGCGCAGTGCCTTCATGGTCTCGGTGATGGGCAGATCGCCCTCGCCGACCAAACGGTATTCAATGCCGTCAGTGGTCTTGACGCCGTCGTTGAGGTGGACATGACGGACGTAAGCGCCGAGGTTGGAAATGATCTTGGCAGGGCTCTCCCCTACGGCGAAGTAGGCGGCGGACATATTCCACAGCGCCGCGACATAATCGGACGCAAAATATTCGAGCGTATCGCGCAGAAGCGCGGTATCCGCATACAGTCCGCGGGTCTCGATCAAAAGCGAGATCTTATCCTTCTCCGCGTCGGGCAGGATGGACTCGATCAGGCGCTTAGAATTCTTGACCGCCTTCTCTACATCCTCGTGCGCCTCAGCGCGCAGACGGATGTTCGGGATGCGCAGATTAGCGGCGATCCTCATACAGCGCTCGATCTCGGCGATCGCGGAATCGAACTGCTCTTCGTCCGCAATATCGTTGATCACATCGATACACGGCAAGGTCAGGTTGCGGTCATAGAGCATGTGCATCGTCGCCGCGGCGGAATAATCCTGGAATACGCCGCTCTTCTCGGAGAACGCGGCGTTATTGATATTATGGGGCTCGATGCCCTCGAATTTGAAATATTCGGCGGCTGTACAAAATTCTTCAAAAGAAATATCATGCCAGCCCTTGGTGGAAAAGGAAAATTTCATCGGTTTTCACATACCTTTCGTTATATTTAGCCTCCCTTTCCTAAGGGAGGCGGCACTTGGCACACATGCCAAGTGGCGGAGGGTTTTACAATATGAAATCATCTTTACACAGCGTATCAACCCTCAGTCGCTATGCGACAGCTCCCTTAGAAAAGGGAGCCTATATGCCTTATTCCTCTTCGTAAACGATCTTGTTGACGGCGCTGATGTACGCGCGGATGGACGCGCCGATGATATCAGTGGAGAGACCGGTACCGGAATAGATCCGTCCCGCGACACGCAGACGAACCAGCGCATTACCCATCGCTTCTTTCTCCTGCGTAACGGTCTGGATGGAGAAGTCATCCAGCTCAAAGCGTCTGCCGATGATCTGCTCGATCGCGTGGAACGCCGCGTCGATGGGACCGTCGCCGATGGCGATGCCCTGTACCGTCCTGCCCTCGCGGTTCAGCGAGATCTGGGCGGAGGAGCTAATGCGGTTGCCGCTGTTGATGACATAGTTCTCGATGGTGTAGATCTCGGTGG
>CACWXE010000133.1 GCA_902764715.1 uncultured Ruminococcus sp.
GACCATTCCTTCTCATTCTACAGCTTAGGCATTGAAAAGGAAAACAGACACGGCTGGCTACCGTGTCCATTACCTTAATTTATATTGTAGGAGGTGGTTCCGATGCAAACTAAAAAGCCCAGTTTGAAAAAGCAGTTGATCAATGTCGGTTTCTTATTGTTGCTGATCGGATTTACCTTCTTTATCATCTTCCATAACAACGACGGCTTTTCTCTGCGATCGTTGGAGGATTTTGTCAGTAAGATCCACTGGCCGTTTTTGCTCGGCGCGTTTATCTGCATGTTCATGAATATCGGCTTCAAGGGCATGAGCATCGGCGTGCTGTCACGCGCGCTGGGTTATCATAAGAGACTGACAAAGAACTATTCCTATGCCGCGGCGGATATATATTTTTCGGCGATCACACCGTCGGCTACGGGCGGACAACCCGCCTCGGCGTATTATATGGTCAAGGATGATATCCCGATCTCCCACACCACGGCGATCCTCTCGGTGAACCTGTTGATGTACACCGCGTCGCTGATGGCACTGGCGCTGGTCACCTTCCTCGTCCGGCCGAATTTGTTCTTCAACATCGACTCGTGGATCGTCAAGGTTTGTATTATCGTCGGACTGCTTGTCCAGCTCTTGTTCCTCTCCGTGTATGTGATCATCATGATCTCGGAAAAAACGGTCATGAAGATCGCGACATGGCTCGTCAAGATCGGCTCATTCTTCCGTATCATCAAGGATAGGGAAGAGTATCTCGGACGCATCGACGCTTCGGTCAAGCGCTTCAAGAATTCGATCAAGCTCCTCAATCACGACAAAAAGGCGCTGGTCGGCTCCTTCCTGCTGAATTTCGCCGAGCGCGTCACCTACATCTCCATCGGTGTGTTGGTGTTCTACGGCGCGCTGTATAACATTCCTGAGCTGGCGGGTGTGAAGATCAATGTGATCGATATCTACGCGCTGGAGGCGTTCTGCTGGTTCGGCTCCTACTGCATACCGCTTCCCGGCGCCGTCGGCGCGAGTGAAGCGATCTTCAACAGCGTATTCAGTATGGTCATCAGTAATGTGGTATTGCTGAATTCCACGATGATGATCACCAGAGGTATCAATTTCTATATCAGCTTTATCTTCGCGGGCATCGTGACGCTCCTGCATCACATCAATGTCCATTTCATCCATCCGAAGAGAGTAGAGAAGAAAGCGACGTCATAACAGAATAACCCGACAAAAAAGCGTGGGCATCATTGCCCACGCTTTTGTATATTTAATTGTCATTGCGAGGAGCGAACACGCGTGTTCAGCGACGTGGCAATCTCATCCAAATGAAACTGTCATTGTGAGGAGTTTACGACGTGGCAATCTCATCCAAATCAACAATCAAAAGATAAAGAATCCGAGGATACCGATGATAACGCCGATCGCGGCGCCGCCGATCACATCGCGGACGAAGTGTACGCCCGACAGGATCCGTGTCAGTCCGATGGCTGTCGCCAAGCACAGCATGATGATGCCGAGGGTGGTGCTGATGTAGAGGAAGCCCATCGCGATGATGAACGCGCTCACGGTATGGCGGGAAGGAAAGCTCTTTCCCAGCGTGTTTTTGTTGACCGCGGGCGTATAATCATATACCTCATACGGACGCTTCGCGTTGATCGCCAGACGTATCACGGAGATCAGGATCAGCGTGCATAAGGGGATGAGCATGAATTTCAGAAACAATACACTGCCGAATCCCTCGTTGACCGCTAAGGTCGCCAGCTGGATCGGATAGAAGATATACATGATCAGCGGCAGAACGTCATGCAGTGCCTTAATCGTTGTATTGCGCGCTTTTGTCCCCGCAAAATACGCGTTGACATTCTTGTAGCTTTCGCCTTTCATTCCGCCACTTCCTTTCGTCATTTGATGTTGACCTTATCATAACAACCGTTTGTGTCGCTGATTAGAACAAAAAATGACTAATCTATTAACATTCTATGATATTTCTTTGAAATCGTGCGATTTTTCCGAGAATATTACAGCACTGTAATGATTGGACGCGTTATAGAGGAGAATCCGTATGGGAGGTTTGCTCCTTCACATGATTAACATTTCAAAGGATTTGTAGGGGAGGGGCTTGTTGCTCAGCCGCAGACGGCACCCCTCTGCCCTTCGGGCACCTCCCCAGCGGGGAGACCCCTCCCGTGGCAGTGCGTAGGTTAATATGTTATGAAAGTTAAGGAGATGTGCGTTTCCGTAGGGATGGTCATTGACCATCCGTTTGGCAGAAAGGTTTCTCTCCTATCAACCCTTTTCGATAACAGATAAGTCCGTCATACTGCGGATGACCAATGGTCATCCCTACGGAGAAATTGATTTGCTACGCGTTTAGGTGATAATTGCCGGTTAGCTTTCGGTACGTCGGCAAGCGCCGTACCCTACGAATCATGTTGTCATAATCATATTCATCCACTCACATTTCGATCCTCACATGATATTCCTCGAGCCAGTAGTCGACCTCGATCAGATACGCCAGTATTTGCGGCGCCTTCATCAACTGCCCGTACCACGGTGAGGTGATCTTTTCGGGGTGCTCCATGATCTCACGGACATGCTCGGCGTCGATCAGCTCATTGATACGCCTTGTCGGGTCGCTCAATATCCTGTTCACCCTCTCGACGCACAACTGCTGATAGATCGGGTTATGCGTTTTGGGATAGGGGCTCTTTTTGCGATAGACGATCTCCCGCGGCAAAATATCCTCAAACGCTTTGCGGATGATCCCTTTCTCTCTGCCGCCGTATGCCTTGAGCTGCCACGGCATGTTGTAGGCGTAGTCGATCAGCCGAGCATCGCAGAACGGCACCCTGACCTCCAGTCCGGAGTACATCGAACAGCGATCCTTGCGCTCAAGCAGGCATTGCATGAACCAGTAGTAGTTGAGAGCGAACATCTCACGCATCCGCTTGTCGATCTTACTGTCCCGCGGCAGACTGTCCACCGCGCGGATCGTGTCGAGATACCGCTCGCGTACATAGCTCTCACCTTTGGGCAGTGCGCCGTCCTTCAAGATATAGCGGCGGATATCCTGCTCCCTCGACCACGGAAAGCAATCCTCAAACAAAGTGTCATGATCATGATACCACGGATAACCGCCGAACAGCTCGTCGGCACATTCGCCCGACAGCGCGACGGTAAAATCCTTCTTGATCTCCTTACAGAAAAGCAGCAGGGAAGAGTCGATGTCGACATATCCGGGCAGATCACGCGCCTTGACAGATGGATAGAGCGCTTCGAGCACATCTTTGTTATCGAGAATGATCTCATGATGATGTGATTCCGTACTCTGCACCATCTTGTCGATATACTCAAAGTCGGCGTTCGGCTGAAACAGCGTTTTGGTAAAGTATCTGCGATTATCCGCGTACTCGACGGAATAGGTATGGATCGCGTACCGCTCACCGAGAGGGCGTGTTGACGTCGGGAGCAGATCCGATTGCCTGTTATAATAATTTGAGGCTGTCTGACAGATGATGCTGGAGTCCAGCCCGCCCGATAAAAAGAAGCATATCGGGACGTCGGACACCAACTGCCGCTCGATCGCGTCCGTCAGCAGGTACCGCACCCGTTCTATCGTCTGCGCTTCATTATCCTCGTGCGGATGCGCCGTGAGCCGATAGTAGCGGCGTTTTTGCAATTTCCCGTTCTCATATACCGCGTATTCGCCCGGCAGAAGCTCGCTGATCCCCTTGAAGATACCGTTGCCCGGTGTTCTCGCGGGGCCGAGGAAGAACAGCTCATACAGCCCTTCTTCATCCACCCGCGGCGCGATCATCCCGCTGTGAAAGATCGCCTTGATCTCCGAACCGAACACGATCCCGTCGGGATAGGTGTGATAAAACAGCGGCTTGACGCCGACTCTGTCACGACAGAGAAAGAGCCTGCCCGCGTTCTCCTCATATACCGCGAACGCAAAGATCCCGTTCAGCTTTTCGGCGCATGCTTCTTTATAGTAGCAGTACGCCTTGAGCAACACCTCTGTATCGCTGTGTGTGCCGAATCCGAAGCCCGCGGCTTTCAGCTCCTCCCGCAACTCAGCTGTATTGTACAGCTCGCCGTTGTAGACGATGGTGTACTTTTCGCCCTCATACAGGGTGCTCATCGGCTGTTGACCGTTTTCGGGGTCGATGACGCTCAGCCTGCGATGCAGCAGTGCCGCGTGACGGCGGATGTACTCGCCGTGTTCATCGGGTCCCCGCCGTTTCAGACTCTCCGACATCTTTTGTAAATCATCCATCTTTTCTTTGAGATCGGCTGTGTGATCCAGCCAGCCTGCGATTCCGCACATATGTTACCTCCATATCAATATTCAATCCTCATTAAGCCTCCCTTTCCTAAGGGAGGTGGCACGGACACCTGTCCGTGTCGGAGGGTTGCATCATAACAAAAGTAGTTATGATGTTAAAGACGTTTGTATGAATCAGCGCCCCGCCGCCGATGTACCGATCCGATGAAGCAGACGGAGCACAGCACCAATGCCGACGATCCCGCCAGCGTAGCGGATTTGGCGACCGTCAACCGTGCGTCTGTCGAGCTGAACACCCCCTGCTCCACCGGAAAAATCATAAGATAACTATATGCCGCTGCGGCGGTGATTATTCCTTGAATGATTCTATATAGGAAAAATAATCCTTTCTTGACAGGCAAACCATCCATCCCCGAGAACGCCTGCAAGTGTACCGAGATCCCGCCGAATCCGATGAAGAACGCGATCATGTACAGCGGATAATGTCCGCATAATCTATGGCATCCCTCGGTGATCTCGATCAAGGCGGACGCGACATCCGTGATCCTTTCATCGGAAAAGATCTCTCCGATCACCGCGATCATCGCCGTGCAGATCACTACCATCCCGCACATCCTCAAGGTCGCGCGGGATGCGTCGGTGACGGAATCGATCAGCAGATTATGTGACACAAGCGCGTTGGCCGATCGCGGATGGGGCAGGGGAGTCGAGCGCTTCGTTCTCCCGACGATCATCCCCGTGACTATCACGCCGGTGATCTCGGCACACAGCAGGAGGATGCCAGCCTGACGGTTGCCCAGCAATGCGCTCCCGACATAATTGATCAAAAAGCCCGGTCCCGCGCATACCGCGATATCGGCTGCCTTTTCTGCGTCCGATTGGCTGATACCGCCCTCTTCATACAACATCGCGGCACACCGCGCACCGACAGGATAACCGCCCAGTATACTCAGCAGGATGACCGCCAACCCCGACGGCGGCAGTCGGAACAGAAATTGAGACAGCTTGCCAAGCGGTCTTGTGACCGACACGGCAATACCGCTGCGGATCACCGCCGCTG
>CACWXE010000134.1 GCA_902764715.1 uncultured Ruminococcus sp.
GAGTTCACCGTATACACCACCCTCAACACCTCTTCCGCTGCTCCCACCGGTATCGCTTCCATCGACGCGACCCAGTCCTTCACCAAGGGCATCCTGCAGTCCACCGATGAGGTCGACGAGCTCTTTGTAGTCACCGACAGCGAGGCGATGTTCCCCGTTCTGGGCGCCGCGACTGTCGCGAAGATTGACCCCGAGCTCGCTACCAACAAGTTCAACGCTTCTACCCCGCAGATCGGCAAGGGCTTCAAGTTTGAGACCGACGATTCCCTGCTGGCTGTTACCCACTACAAGGTCACTGCCGCCGGTAACGCAGAGGTCAGAACCGCTCTGAAAATGCTGGCAGCTTCTGACAGCAGCCTCACCCGTATCGTCAACAAGGGCGTCTTACAGCCCGGCTTCACACTCGGCGGTTACTCTTCGTTCTATGAGCCCGGCAAGCCCGAGCCTACAGAAGCTCCGACAGAAGCTCCGACAGAAGCTCCGACCACACCTGCGACCGAGCCTCAGCCCGGCCAGACTGCCAACGTTACCATCTATGGTGTCGACGGCACCTCTCAGGTCAAGACCTTTAACGTAGGCGAAAGCTTCACTGTATACACCACCCTCAATACTGCTGACGCAACCCCCGGCGGCGTTGCTTCCATCAGCGCTTCTCAGACCTTCACCAAGAGCATCCTGCAGTCTACCGACGCGGTTGACGAGCTCAAGGTTGTCGTCGATACCGAGGCAATGTTCCCGATCCTCGGAAACGCTGCTGTCGCGAAGATCGACGACGGTCTGAATAAGTTCAACGCATCTACTCCGCAGATCAACAAGGGCTTCAAGTTCGACAACGACAACGCACTGCTGGCTGTGACTCATTACACCGTCACAGCTGCCGGCGACGCTGAGGTCAGAACCACTCTGGATATGCTGGCTTCCGCTGACGCCGACCTTACCCGTATCGTTGACAACGGCGTGGTACAGCCCGGCTTCACTGTCGGCGGTATCGCATCCTTCACCGATCCCTCCGAGCCTGCTGAGACCTATCTGCTCGGCGATGCTGACAACAACGGTACTGTCGATACAAATGACGTTGTTATTATCCAGCGTTATATCGCGAAGCAGTCCGTACCCAACAGAGAGATCGTAAAGAGAAACGGCGACGTTGACAGAGATGGCGAACTCGTCATCCTCGACGCTACCAACATCCAGCGTAAGCTCGCCAGAATGTCCGTACCGTATCCGATCGGTCAGTATGTACCTGTTCAGTGATCCTACAGCCATAACGAGCTGTTGATCGAACACAGATTAATGATCATCAACTCCCCCGTCACTCGGCGGGGGAGTTTTTGCGTTCAGTCGGCATGAATACCGCGGAAATGTAAATACTAATGTATGGATTATTTGAATGACAAGGAGTATTACCATGAAGAATATCGACGGAAATCTCATTTTCGACCATGCGCCGCGTATCGCGAGCTACGCCTCGGCAGTCGGAAAAAAAGAGGGTGAGGGTCCCTTGCGCGATTGGTTTGACCGCATTATCCGCGACAGCTACGCCGGCAAGGATACTTTCGAGCAGGCGGAAAGCGAGCTGATGACCACTGCCGTTCGGGTCGCGCTGAACAAGGGCGATTACGCTCAGGAGGATATCGACCTTGCCTGCTGCGGCGATCTGCTCAACCAGTGTGTGGCGAGCAGCTTTGCGATGCGATCCTACGCGATCCCTTACGCGGGCGTATACGGCGCGTGCTCCACGATGGCGCTGTCGATGATCCTGTCGGCAACGGCGATCGAAAGCGGCGCGGCAAGTCGTGCCGTCTGCGCGGCGTCCTCTCACTATTGCACGGCAGAGCGCCAGTACCGTTTCCCGCTCGAATACGGCTCCCAACGCCCGCCGACAGCCCAGTGGACAGTGACCGGCTCCGGCGCCTGTGTGCTGGAGGAAAGAAGCAGAATTACCCCGAACACAAAAACAGCGGTTCACCAAACGACTGTGGAGCGCCTTGATTCAGATGATGCTTTTCTGAAAAGGGATAAGCGGCCGCACCCGATCTATCTTCACTCCGCCCGCCTCGGTCGGATCATAGACTTCCAAATCACCGACCAGAACAACATGGGCGCCGCCATGGCGCCTGCCGCGGCGGACACCATCTACCGCTATCTCAGCGCCTCCGAAAGCGAGGTGCGGGATTATGATATGATCTTTACCGGCGATCTCGGGCGCGTCGGCTCACGATTACTGCGTGATCTGCTCGGTGAAAAAGGCGTCGAGCTCGGCGAGCGCCACAGCGACTGCGGCGTGATGATCTTTGACGAAGATCAGGACGTCCACGCCGGCGGGTCGGGCTGCGGATGCTGTGCCTCGGTGCTGTGCGGCTATATCCTCGACAAAATGCGCGACGGCACCTTCCGCAATATCCTCTTCGTCCCGACAGGCGCATTACTCAGCCCGACCACCGTCATGCAAAAGCAAAGCATCCCCTCCATCGCCCACCTGATCAACATCCGTGCGGAATAATAGTAAAAAAAGAGAGCAGCATTGAACTGCTCTCTTTTATAATAATATTGGTTTTCGATCAGGCTTCCATCCAATCTTTCACCGTCTTGATCTCCGCTATGTAGCCCTTATCATCGTTGGGCGTTTCGAGGATGAACGGCTTGTTTTGCAGTGCCGGGTGCAGGACGATCCGCTTCATCGCCTCCATGCCGATACAGCCCTGACCGAGCTTTTCATGCCGATCCTTATGCGAGCCGCAGGGGTTCTTGCTGTCGTTGAAGTGGACTGCGCGCAGTCTGTCTAAACCGATCACATCATCGAAGTGATGCAGTACGCCGTCGAGATCATTCGCAATATCGTACCCCGCGTCCCAGACATGGCAGGTGTCGAAGCATACGCCGACCTTATCCTTCAGCTCCACGCGGTCGATGATCGCTTTCAGCTCCTCAAAGCTCCTGCCCATCTCCGTACCCTTGCCCGCCATCGTTTCGAGCAGGACGGTAGTGCGCATTGCGGGGAAGAGGACGCTGTTGAGCGCCTGTGCGATCAGTTCGATCCCTTTCTCAGCGCCCTGACCCGTATGCGCGCCGGGGTGAAAATTATAGTATTGATGCGGAAAGGATTCCATTCTTTGGATATCCTGCTCCAGCATATCCAACCCGTTAAGGCGGGTGGATTCCTTCGCAGCGCACAGGTTCATCGTGTAGCTGCCGTGGGCGACGAGCTTGCCGAAATGCTGTTCTTCAAGCAGGCGATTCAGCGCCGCGGCATCCTCGGGGATGATGTCCTTTGATCGCCCTCCACGGGGATTGCGGGTGAAATAAGCAAAAGTGTTGCCGCCGAAATCGCACATGGTTTTGCCCATCGCCTCATAGCCGTTGGTCACACTCAGGTGACATCCGATGTATATCATAGTGCTCTCCTATCGTGTTGATAGGACAATCATACCATAAAATCGACAAAAAGTCACCCCTCTATGTCAGGCAATGTCATTAAGTTAAGAAATAGTATCTCGCTGACGCTCGATCAATTAATACAATTCCTCAGTCGCCAACGGGCGACAGCTCCTTTTACCAAAAGGAGCCTTTTTAATTTAATGATATTGTCAGATAGAGGGGTGAAGGTTACGCGTTATTCTTCCATTTGCTTGCCGAGGAACGCGGCAGCGGATTGCGCGAGCTTGAGCTCCGTTTCGGTGGGAATCTGTACGCGATCTCCCTTGAGCATCACGACCGCGCCGGTGACGTCGCCCGCGGCGATGATGGGGTAGATGACCACGGCGGCATGCTCCACGCCCTCCACCGTCTGCACCTCGTCCACCGAGTTGGCGTGCGCGCTGTAACTGCGGCGATTTTCCATATAATTCTCAAGGATCGGCGTGATCCGCCGCTCCAAAAACTCACGCTTGCTCACGCCTGCCGCGGCGATCACATGGTCGCGGTCACAGATGAGCGTCGGCATCGCGCTGATGCGCGACAGCACATCCGCATACTGCGCCGCAAACTCACTCAGCTCGCCCACCGGCGAATATTTCTTAAAAATGACCTCGCCATCCGTCGCGGTGTAAATCTCCAGCGGGTCACCCTCGCGGATACGCAGGGTGCGGCGGATCTCCTTGGGGATGACGACACGGCCGAGGTCATCGATGCGTCTGACGATTCCTGTTGCTTTCATATCTGAATCTCCTTGTTTTGGTTTACAAAAGTTTGCAGATATAGTGTTTGCACCCATCATAAGAAAATACGGAAATCGCACAGGAAGAATCTGTCAACGGAAAATCTTGACAGAAACAGCGGTATCACATAGAATAAAGGAAAGATTCGGGAGGTGAGAGGATGCCGCGCGTTACGATCAACGGCGATGATTTCGGGATGAACGATAGCTGTACCAAGGCGATCCTCCGCGCACTGCGCGAGGGGTTGATCACCGATACCACCATGATGGCAAACGGATCGTTTTTTGTTGAAGCTGTTCAGATGGCGAAGGAGTTCGGGATGACCGATCGGATCGGCGTCCACTTCAATCTGACCGAGGGTCGACCGCTGACCGACGGGATCACAAATGCGCCGCTGTTTGTCAAGGACGGCGTATTTCACCGCGCGTTTTTGCACCGACCGCGTGAGCTGAATGAAGCGGAGCGCAAGGCGGTTTTTGCGGAGCTGTATGCGCAGGCAGAACGTATCCGAGGCGCGGGTATCGCGATCACCCATGTCGACTCCCATCATTACCTGCACACCTATCAAACTCTCGCGCCGATCTTTGCCGAGGTTTGTCGTCAGTGCGGGATCGACAGTATCCGCCTGAACCGCACGCTCAGCACAGCCGCGCATCCGCGCGTGACCGACGGGCGGATCGATAACCGATTCTGGCGGGAGCAGGGCTTGCGGACTGCGGAGCACTTCGGCAGATATTCCGATCTGTTGGATTCGGAGATCCCGGATCGCACCGAGATATTGGTGCACCCCGATTTGGATAAGGACGGCAGGCTGATCGACCGCACCGCCGTAATCGACGGCTATCCAAGCGGCATGCTTTTGGCTGGAGAAATCTATCGGGGAAAGTCGCTCACCCTGTGCCGCTATCAGGAACTGGTAATGTAAAAAGATCCGAAGCGTACTGCTTCGGGTCTTTTGTCATTTACCAATGATTTTGGAATACTGAATGCTTGTTTGTAAGAGTAAATGTCGGGTATTGCTTGCGTTTACTTTTACAATTAATGAGTTAGAATGAAAAAGTAAATGTCGAGGAAAGGGTGAGAAAAGTAGAAAAAGTATTGCGTTTAGTATTGCAATGAGGTAGTGTAAAAGTGAGTGGTTACT
>CACWXE010000135.1 GCA_902764715.1 uncultured Ruminococcus sp.
ACGGGCTGGAAGTATGAGTATGTCGAGGACAGCTGGCCGAACCTGCTTCAGAAGCTTAAAGACGGCGAGATAGACCTGCTTGCAGGGCTTGCGATGAGGGAAGACCGTACCGGGATAATTGGTTATCCGGATGCCATAATGGGCAATGAATCATATTATCTTGTCAAGCATGAAGATGATATGAATATCACGGCTAATTCAGCATCGTTAAATGGATGCAGGATCGGTGTACTTGACAGTGCAATGGTTGGCACACTTAATAAGTATCTTGATGAACATCATGTGGATGCTGATATTGTTACCTACCCTGACTATACCCGCTTATTTGATGCTTTTGATTCACATGAAGTAAACATTCTTGCGGCGGAAAGCGATGGGGCATACGGACGGGAACACGCTGAAGTACTGACGGTTTTTGGTACATCGGATTATTATCTGTGTGTAAACATAAACAGGCCGGAACTTTTAGCAGAGTTGAATTCAGCTCAGGCATTACTGGCTGCCAACGAACCTAATTACCTGAGTTCACTGAGAGCCAAGTATTATTCAGTCAGTGTTACGGCACGTGCATTTTCACAGGCCGAGCGTGAGTGGATGGATACCCATCACACACTCAATATCGGTTATCTTGAAAACTATCTGCCCTACAGTGATACGGACAAAGACGGTAATGTGACCGGTATCGTCAAAGACATGATCCCCGAAATGCTTACCGATCTCGGGCTTTCCGACTTAAATATCACTTATACCGGGTACAAAAGCTATGACGATATGATCGCTGATATCACATCGAAAAAGATAGACGTCGCGTTCCCTGTCGGCGGCGGACTGTATTTCTCGGAGGAAAACGGGATCTATCAGACCATGCCCGTTACCTCCGCTTCGACCGAGCTGGTACACAAGGGGAATTATACGGAGGATACCACCTCACACTTTGCGGTCAACGAGAACAACCGCATGCAGTATTATTATGTCCGCACCAATTACCCGAACGCAAAAATCACCTTTTATCCCAGCATCGACGCGTGTCTGGAGGCTGTTGTTTCCGGAGAGGCGAGCTGTACGACGCTCAACGGTCTGCGCGCGAATGATATCCTGAAAAATAAAAAATATAAAGATCTGGTGCTGCACCAGCTGACACGCAACGATGACCGCTGCTTCGGTGTCGAGATCGGCAACGAAGGTTTGTTGAAGCTATTGAACCGCGGCGTCAACGTGGTCGGCAGTGATTACGCTCAGAATATCTCCTATCGCTATACACAGGATCTTTATACCTACGGCCTCTGGGATGTGATCGCGGATCATATGCTGTTGTTTATTTCCGTGATCATCGTGATCAGCGCTGTGATCATCCTTCTGTTGGTGCGCGACAGAATCCGCACAAGGAAACAGATACGCGAGAAAGAGGCTGCTCGTATCCGCCTTGAGGAGAAGAATGCTGAATTGCAGGCGAGCCAAAAGGAATTGGCACAGACGGATGAGATCATCTCCGACGCGGGCTACGGTATGTGGATGATCATTTTGGATGAGGGCAAAGAGCCCCGTATGCGTGCCAACGACAAAATGAAGCAGCTTTTGGGCGTAGAGGGTCAGGACTTGACGGAAGAAGAGATCTATGAAGCGTGGCATTCCGGGATCCTGCCCGAGGATGTGCCTTCGGTAGAGCAAAGCGTACAGGAAATGCTTGAGGGCAAGTTGTCCGAAAACACCTACCGCTGGGGGCATCCGACAAAGGGTGTGCTGTATGTTCGCTGCGGCGGTACGGCGAAAGAGATTGAGCCGCGTCATCAAATGCTGCAGGGCTACCACAGTGACGTCACTGATCTGGTGCGTGAGGAACAGGCGCAGAAGGAAGCGCTCAAGAACGCGCTGGCTGCGGCGGAACACGCCAATCAGGCGAAAACCATTTTCCTCAATAACATGTCGCATGATATTCGTACTCCGATGAACGCGATCGCGGGCTTTACCGCGCTGGCGGCGTCCCATATCGACAACAAAGAACAAGTAAAGGATTACTTAGGCAAGATCTCGGTATCCAGTCAGCACCTTCTCTCGCTGATCAACGACGTATTGGATATGAGCCGCATCGAAAGCGGCAAGATGACACTGGAAGAAACAGAGGTTCATCTGCCGGCGCTGATCCACGATTTGCGGACGATCGTTCACGCTAATATCAGCGCAAAGCAGCTGGATCTGTTTATCGATACACAGGATGTGGTACATGAGGACATCATTACCGATAAGCTGAGACTGAATCAGGTGCTTCTGAATATCATGTCTAACGCGATCAAGTTCACGCCCAACGGCGGCATGATCAGCTTCCGAAAGGGAAAGGGCTCTGAATTCATCGTAGAGATCACCTGTCGTGTCTGCGGTCAGGCAATAGAACCCGAGCCGATCCCTGAGCTGAAAGGCTTACGCGCGCTGGTGGCGGATGATGATGTCGATACTTGTCTTTCCGTATGTTCTATGCTGCGTGAGATCGGTATGCGTCCCGACTGGACAAATTACGGTAAAGAAGCCGTGATTCGCGCGAAGGACGCGCTGGATATCGCCGACGAATTCAAGGTGTATATCATCGACTGGCAGATGCCGGATCTGAACGGCATCGAAACCGTGCGCCGTATCCGCAAGGTCATCGGAGATGACGCGCCGATCTTTATCCTTACCGCATATGACTGGAGCGATATCGAGGAAGAAGCTTTGGAAGCGGGCGTTACGGCGTTTTGTTCCAAGCCGCTGTTTATGTCGGAGCTGAGGAATCTGCTGGCGGAGCCTTTCAGAGAAAAGGATGAAAAGTCGGAAGAAAACGCTGTTGCGCATTTTTCCGGAAAGCGTGTGCTTCTCGCGGAGGACAACGAGATGAACCAGATCATCGCCGAAACGATTCTGACAGAAGTCGGCTTAACGGTGGATATCGCATCCGACGGAGAGATCGCCGTTGAAAAGATGGAGTCGGAGCCCGCGGGCTATTATGACATTATCCTGATGGATATCCAGATGCCGAAGATGGACGGCTATACCGCCGCAAAGCGGATCCGCAATATGGATGATCCCGTCAAAGCGAGTATCCCGATCGTCGCGGTTACGGCAAACGCCTTTGAAGAGGATCGCAAGATCGCGCTCGAAGCCGGCATGGACGGTCATCTCGCCAAGCCCTATGATATCCCTAAGATGATGGATACGTTACAAAAGCTGTTGAACTGATCATAAAATGACAGTTAAAAACTCCCTTATGGTGGTTTTGGATCATTCTACCATAAGGGAGTGCTTTTTTTGTTCTATCGGAGCTATTCAATTGATAGGGGAGGTTGCCCGATCATCAATCCTCTTCTTTTTTCAGCGCTTTGAGGATCATGTTCGCGCACATGTAGACGTTACCGCCGCCGAGGGTGATGACCAGATCATCCTCCTGCGCGTTTTCGACGATGTACTTGGTGATGTCCTCAAAGGTGTCGATGCATACGCTGCCCTCGACCTTTGCGCCGAGATCGGTGTTGTAGATGTTGTAGGTGTTGGTCTCACGTACCGGCAGGATCTCGGAGATGATCGCGACGTCGGGGATGCTCAGTGCCTTGGCAAAGTCGTCCAGCAGCAGCGCGGTGCGGGAGAAGGTGTGCGGCTGGAATACCGCCCATACCTTTCTAAAGCCCATTTCCATCGCGGAGCTGAGAGTCGCGGTCAGCTCGGTGGGGTGATGCGCAAAGTCATCCGCCACGGTGATGCCGCCCGGCGCGCCGAGGATCTCAAAGCGTCTGTGTACACCGGTGAACTTGCCCAGATTCTCCGCGATCTGCTCCGGAGTAGCGCCCAGATAATGCGCGGTAGCCGCCGCGGCAAGCGCGTTGTAGATATTGTGTCTGCCGGGAACCATCAGGTCGATCTCACAGAGCTTTTCACCCTTGTGCATCAGGTCAAATGTTTTGTAAGCGCCCTTGACGTCGCGCAGGTTCGCGGCATAATAATCGTTGGTCTTTCTGAAACCGAAGGTGATCATCGGCAGTTCAACGTCCTCGATCGCGTCGAGGATATTCTCGTCGTCTCCGTTGTAGACGATCAGTCCGGTGGTCAGGTGACAGAACTTGTTGAAGCTCTTCTTGATGTTGTCGAGCGTCTTGAAATAGTCGAGGTGATCCGCGTCGATGTTGGTGATGATAGAGAGATACGGCGTCAGCTCAAGGAAGGTGTCGACATACTCGCACGCCTCGCATACGATGATATCGCTCTGACCGACATAGCTGTTGCCGCCGAGGTAGGGGAGCTTGCCGCCGATGATCGCGGACGGATCAAAGCCCGCGCCGATCAACAGCTGGCTGAGCATCGCGGTGGTAGAGGTCTTGCCGTGCGTACCGGCTACCGCGATGGAACGGTTGTAGCGGCGGGTGACGATACCGAGCATCACACTGCGCTCGATCGCGGGGATACCCTTTTCATTCGCGGCAACCAGCTCGGGATTGTCCTTTTTGACAGCGGCGGTGTATACGATCAGCTCTGCGCCCTCGATATTCTCCGCCTTATGACCCATGTGTACCGGGATGCCGTAGCTGCGGATGCGGTCGAGCGTCTCGCCCTCGTTGCAGTCGGAGCCTGAGAGGATGAAGCCTTCGCTGTGCAGGATCTCCGCCAGCGGGCACATGCCCGAGCCGCCGATGCCGATGAAATGAATGCGTTTGATATTATCTAAAAGATGATCTTTGTTCATGGTAATAGCCCCTTATATATCGATAGTATGATGTGAGTTCTTCATTATTCTATGTATGTCTGCACATCCTGTTCTTCTGTGCTACCGTATATCATACCACTTTCGTCATAAAAGTGCAATAGTGAAAACAAATAGTAAATCATATTTCAGTATTAGAAAAATAACTAATTTGACTATTGTATAATACAAATAAAGAACTCAGAAAAGACAAAACAAGGGATTATTTTGCGATTATAGAATTATGATGTATCAAAAAAACCAAATCATTGAACTGAATATCACCTCGCTGACCTCTGACGGAGACGGCGTCGGCAGGGCAGGGGAGATGGTCTTTTTTGTCCCCAATACCGCTGTCGGCGATACCATCCGCGCCAAGGTGCTCAAGGTGAAGAAGAATGTCGGATTCGCGCGTGTGGAGGAGATCGTCACACCGTCACCCGACCGCATCGAGACGGATTGTCCCGTGTCATTCTCCTGCGGCGGCTGTGTCTATCGCCATATCTCCTATGAGGCGGAATGTCGCGCCAAGCGGCAGAAGGTCATCGACGCCGTGACGCGGATCGGCAAGCTGGACGCTCAGCTTGTCCGAAATATAATTCCTTCAAAGAATATTGACGGCTACCGCAACAAGGCGATGATCCCGGTCGGGCTCAACCGTGACGGCGAAGTGGTGATGGGCTACTACGCCCGCCACAGTCACCATATCATGCACTGCCTGCGCTGTCAGCTTTCGCCGCCGATCTTCAATGACATCATCGAGGATGTGTATGCGTTCCTGCGCCATCGACCCGCGTTGGTTTATACGCCGCAGAATCGCCGCGGCATCCGTCACATCTATCTGCGCTATGCCGAAACGACCGGCGACGTGATGTTCTGCGTTGTGGCGGGCAACAGACATTTTGATGGGGAAGAAGTGCTTTATCATTCTATAAAAGAAAAATACTCTCAGGTTAAAAGCATCGTGGTCAATGTGAATCCCGACGACACCAATGTGATATTGGGCAAGCGTTCTTATACGGTTCACGGCGACGGCTTCATTACCGATACACTGTGCGGACTGCGCTTTGAGATCGCGCCCGAGGCGTTTTATCAGATCAACCGCACACAGGCGGAATCGCTGTATGCCAAAGCGAAGGAATACGCAGGTCTGAGCGGCAAGGAAACATTGATCGACCTCTACTGCGGCGCCGGTACGATCGGGCTGAGCATGGCGGATCAATGCAAAGAGCTGATCGGCGTGGAGATCATCCCCGAAGCGATCGAAAACGCCAAGCGCAACGCGTCGCAAAACGGCGTCCGTAACGCGCGCTTCATCTGTGGTGACGCGTCACAGGCGGCGGAAGAATTGCGCAAAAAGGGGATCCGTCCCGATGTGGTCGTCGTCGATCCGCCGCGCAAGGGTCTGACCCCGGAACTGATCGACACCATCGTGCGGATGTCCCCCGACAGAGTCGTCTACGTTAGCTGTGACCCCGCCACCATGGCGCGTGATCTCCAACTGTTCACCGAACAGGATTATTCCGTAAAAGAAATAACGCCCGTGGATATGTTCCCGCGAACACCGCACGTCGAGACGGTCGTTCTTTTACGTCGGAAAAAAATCGACGATCATTTAGAGTTTACCTGGACTGATGAAGAGTTCGGCAATAAAGGCTGTAAAGCTACATATCCAGAGATACAAGCGTATATCCAAGAAAAGTACGGTTTCAAGGTTTCTCACCTGAATATTGCTCAAATAAAACGCAAGTGCGGTATAATAGAGCGTGAGAATTACAATCTGAAAAAGTCGGAAAAATCAAAGCAGCCAGGCTGTACCCCTGAAAAAGAAAAAGCGATTATTGATGCTTTCAAGCATTTTCAGATGATTTAATAAGTGAGTATAACAATTAGGCCCAGGGTTAATCCCTGGGTCTTGTTTATTAGGTTTCAGTATTCTATTCTAAACAGTAGATGCATAGAAAAATCTAAGCAACAAGGCTATACAAATCAAAAATATGATGTTATAATAGAGTTATCCAATCATTTTCAGATGATATGAGAGGCGGGATAGCTCTATGGCTAATAATTCTAGTTTACACGCAGCAAAAGATGCTAAAAACGATGAGTTCTATACTAGATATGAAGATATACAGGCTGAGCTCAACCATTATGAAGATCATTTCAAAGGAAAAACAGTTCTCTGCAACTGTGATGATCCGTTTGAAAGCAATTTCTGTAAGTTCTTTCTGAGGAATTTCAACTACTTGAAGTTGAAGAGGTTGATCTGTACATCCTATGCAGAGTCCCCTGTTGTGGGTGAACAAATGACTATCTATGATATGTCAGATGAACCTGTAGAACGTGGACATGGTTATGTAATGGATATTACATCAGTACCTATGGCAAATGGCCGAGGCGTTTCTGATGATGATATTGAAAGGTTGCTCAAATCAAAAAAGCGTGGTGTTCAAAAGCTGTGGGGTGATGGTGATTTCAGATCAGATGAATGTATCGAGTATTTGAATCAGGCAGATATTGTTGTCACTAATCCACCGTTTAGTTTGTTCAGAGAATATGTTGGTCAGCTAATAGCTTTTGATAAAGAGTTCCTGATTATAGGCAATAAGAATTCAATAAAGTACAAAGAGATCTTCCCATTGCTGAAGGATAATAAAATTTGGTTAGGTGTGACAGCTCCAAAAGAATTCATGCG
>CACWXE010000136.1 GCA_902764715.1 uncultured Ruminococcus sp.
CGTTATCTCTCCCCTCGCATTCTTTCATTAGTCCCTATTTATCATCCTACTTGCGTGCCCCCTCGTCAGAGGGGGCTGGAAAGGTTTTTCTACAGCCTGGAGGACCCGCCAAGCGGGTCCTTTTTTATGCGTAGAAGCGATTGAAAAATAAGGGGGTGACAATCCGGGACACCCCCTATAAAAAACAAAGAAAAAACGGAATAATATATTTGTATACATTTTCAACCGATAAACATTCTCATCCGAATTTACCGGCTCAGCGCTTTAAATTGATAAAAACTCTTATGCAAAAAGCACAAAAATTGTTGACAATTCTGTAGAACTGTGATATATTATATCTTAAGTATCTATAATTAGTCTATTATGAGGGAAAATGTCTGATAGTAATACTCAACCTGCGCAGGCTGTGACCGACCCTATCGAAAAGGAAACCGACGTTAGGAATACGGAGAAAACGCCTGATAAAGCAGAGCAAAACGCTGAGAATAAAGCTGAGAATAAAGCTCCGAAGAAGAAGCAGACGAAAAAGAAAAAAACGACGGCGCAGCTGCTGACAGGATTCCTGATCAAGCTCGCGGCGATCGCGCTGGCGGTCTGGCTGCTGTTCACCTTTATCTTGGGTCTCGTCATCCATTACGGCAACAATATGCACCCCGCGATCCGCGACGGCGATCTGATCATCAGTCTGCGGGTACAGCGCCCGTACCTCAACGCCGCCGTGCTCTATGAGCATGACGGAAAGATGTGTCTGGGCAGAGTAGTCGGAATGCCCGGCAATACCATCGACATTTCCGATGTGGGCGCGCTGACCGTCAACGGTACCGCTCCCGCGGAGGAGGTCTTTTATCCGACCTATCGCTGTGAGACCTCCGATATCAGTTATCCCTATACCGTAGGCGAGGATCAGGTATTTATCCTCAATGATTTTCGCGACGATACGAACGACAGCCGTATGTTCGGCGCGGTCAGCATGAAGGACGTCAAAGGACCTGTCCTCCTCATGCTGCGCAGAAGAAGCTTTTGATTCGCGCATACCCCATATCACCGAAGCTATGTTTTTCTACCATCATCTATATACATAGCGAGGCGTGCGTAAGGCGCACCTTTTCGTGCTTTATTGATGTCGGTCAACCGATCGAGTACAACGGGCAACAATGATGTTGCAGCTTCATCCGAAAAGGTCGTTGCGAACCTCCCTTAAGAGGTGTGGCGATCCCAACCTATAATATTTCGTCATTGCGCACCTCCCTCGGGAGGTGCGGCGATCTCAACCCGTAATTATTCGTCATTGCGAACCTCCTTTAGGAGGTGTGGCAATCTCAACCTTTTCATACTGACCCCCGGCGTGTGCCTTTGCTCCCATGGGTGGGAGCTTACTGATTCTGTATGCAATTTTGCAGAAATAAATTATTTTTTATCCTAAGGAGGAAAAAAGCCATGAAAACACGTTTTTCAAAACTCATGGCGATCGTAATGGTCTTCGCGCTGATCGTTGCTTTTGCCGCAATCCCCGCTTCGGCGGCAACCACCTACACACCTATCGGCGGAACCACCGAGATCACCAAGAATCTGGTTGTTGAGAGCGACGCGAATATCCCCGATATCACCTTCGGCTACACCATCACCAGAGGCACCCCCGTTGCGGCGACTTCCAACACGATCGAGATCCTCGCCAGCGAGGTCACCGCTTCGATCGGCAATGCTGCATTCAGCAATACCGACACTGCCAACACTATTGCCGGTCTGCCGACAGACGCTGATCCGCAACAGCCCACAGCAGGCAAGAAATACGCTCAGAAGCAAGTTACCGTGACATTCCCGGCAAACTCCTTCACCAAGCCCGGCGTTTACAGATATGTGATCAATGAGACCGACGGTCAAAAGCCCGGCGTCACCTATGACACCACCTCGCGTTATCTCGACGTCTTTGTTGTGGCTGATCCCGCTACCAACGTACTTTCCGTAGACAGCTACGTTCTTCGTAACTCCGCGACTACGATCGGCACCGACGGCTCATACACCTCCGATCCTGACGTAAAGAGCTCCGGCTACACCAACACCGTCACTCAGTATGATTTCCAGTTCAGCAAGGCGATCACCGGTAACCAGGGTGATAAGAACAAGCTGTTCACCTTCACACTGAACATCACCAACGCGATCCCCGGTACCTATCCTGTTGAAACAACCGGCGTCAGCTCCAATGTCAGCTCCATCACGATCGGAAGCGACGGAACTTATACCGGTAATATCGATCTGACAGACGGAAGCAGTGTGAGGATCGTCAACCTGAACAAGGACGCTGTCTGCACCGTCAGCGAGGATGCTGAGGATTATACACCTACTCATGTCATCGACAGCGGCAGCTCCGTATCCGGCAACAATTCCGGTCAGATCACTCTTGCCGACGCGGATCACAGCGTTGCGTTCACCAATACCCGTAACGGTATCATCCCCACCGGCGTGCTGCTGACCGTTGCTCCGTTCGCGATCGGTCTGCTGCTCTTCGGCGCACTGGCGATCTTCTTCATCGCGAGAAAGAAAAAGAGAGCGGAAGAGGAATAATCCTTTTCAAACAACGCGTTATCTTAACGCTTCTCTGACCGCGGCTTTTGCCGGGTCATGATCTTACAAACTCCGACAGAGGTTAAGCGGACAATGATGAATTCGAGTGCGTGAATTGCGCGCTCAGCTTTATGGCGTGAATGGATCAGTGGCTGCTTCGTTCTCGTGCGCGTGTTCGGCGGTTTGAAAATGCTTGAAAAAAGCTTGATTCCCCTAAGATAAGAAATTGAAGGGAGGCAAAGGTATGCTGCGAAAAACGATTCGATTTATGGACTCCGCCGTCAATCGAATTGTAGCTATCCTTTGCCTCCTGCTGTTTCTTATATGCCTTTACGCCATGATCGACGCGGTCAATATCTATCTGAACGCGAACGATAAGAGCGTACTCAAATACAAACCTCAGCTCGGTCACGGCAGTGAAGTTCTCGGAGAACTTTCCGATGACGCTGTCGCGTGGCTGACGATCGACAACACCTCCATTGACTACCCTGTGATGCAGGGCAGGAACAATGAAGAGTACATCAACAAAGATCCATTCGGAGAATTCTCGCTGTCCGGCTCTATTTTTCTGGACAGTAGGAATCGTGCGGACTTTTCCGACCCTTACTCGATACTCTACGGTCACCATATGGAGCATGGAGCCATGTTCGGCGCTTTGGATGACTTTATCAAACAGGAGTATTTTGATCAGCACCGCACCGGTACGCTGATCACGACCTCGGGACAGGATTACACCATCCGTCTGTTTGCCGCCTGTAAGGCGGACGCGACGGAAAAGACGGTGTTTGATCCGCCCGACAGCACCAATGAAGAATTGCTGCAATATCTCAAGCAGCACGCGGCGGTCTTTGAGCCGCAGGGCGTTGACGCCCACAGCAGAGTACTGGCGATGACTACCTGCCAGTCCGCCGAAAACGTAGAGCGAATGGCTGTTTTCGGCATATTAACACCGGTCACATAACCGATAAGGAAGTATTCATGAAAAGAGTATTTGCTTTCAGCGTTGTTTTGGCGCTGATCTTCGCTGTGCTGGGCGCTCATGGTAGCGCCGCTCAGACAGTGCCCGTCGATATCTGGGTAGATATCAAGAACGGCGGCACGGCGGTCATTATCACAGAAGTCAACAGCCCCCTGCCCGATCGTTCGAGTATGACGCTCGCCGACGGACAGAGCGAGGCGTTCCATATCGATTTCTCCGAAGAAGGCACCTATGCTTATTCCATCAGGATAGAGCCCGACGACAGAGAGATCACCTTTGACGATACCGTATACCGTGTCAATGTGTTTGTCACGGAGGAAAGCGGAAGGCTGTATACGAGTATCGTGATCTACAATCAAAAAACCGGCGGCAAGTATTCCCCTCAGGGGTACGATGAGCCGTGCACGGTCACCTTTGTCAACGACTTCACGCCCGATGAGACGACCGCTCCGACCCAGTCGGGCGAGAGTGAAACGACATCCGAGACGGTCACAGCGACAGATCGGGATTCAGGAAGCGCAAAAGGCGATTCAGGCGACTCAAACAATGACGCGAACAACGCGTCGAAGGAATCGGACGTCAAGTCCCGTCCGCAGACGGGCGACGATTCACGGCTGGACTTTTTTCTGCTGCTTGCGATCATCGCGTCAGCGGGACTGTTCATGCTGTCGGTATTCTATTACCGCTCTGTTGTGAAGGAAATACAGAAAGGATAAATCTTTACTAACTGAACCGACTTAGAAAGTTCCGGAAAGGAGGGTCGGCATATGCGATCATACAACAGAATATTGTCAGTCGCCGGCAGCCTGCTCTCCTTGAAGAAGCATCCGCGCGGAAGAGTCAGCCGACGGATCATGTGCCGGATCTTCTGTATCGTGTGCGCGCTGACAATTTTATTATCGAGTTTTCCGCTGTCGGTATTTGCCGTGACCGGCTCCGACGGTCTTCGTAATCAAAGCATCGAGCTGAATCTGGACACCGAGCCGGACGCGACCGTCAAGCTCAACGGTATCATGCCGCACAACGCCGTCGCGACCGTCACGGATGTGACCGGCGACTATGCGGCGGACTTCGACGTGCTCGAACCTTCCTCGGTCATCGCCGCTTATGATATCACTATCACTCACGGTGACAAGGAATATCAGCCCGATGAGAAAAAGCCGATCCATGTGGAGATCGCCCATCCGGGGATCAGCGGCAATACCGAGACAAAGCTCGTGCACATCAAGGATGACGGTACCCGCGAGGAGATCGAGGACTTTACCGTTGAGAACGGCAAGCTCAGCTTCTACGCGACGGGCTTCAGTATCTATGAGATCGTTGAGATCAACAGCGGAGGCGCGACCGGCGAAATAGTCACGGATCTCGATGAGCTCACAGATCCCGCCTATGATGAATTCGGTTTCATCCTGTATTACATCCCCCAAGGCAATAATACCCCGCCGACATACTTTACCTCCACAGTCAACGGCGCCGGAGCCCTTGTTGAAACTACAGACGAAACACAGGCGGCTGTTTGGCATTTTGAAAAGTCGGGAGACAGTTACAACCTGTATACCTACGTCAATAATAACCAAAAGGTGTATCTGCGTAATAAGACCGGTGTTGAGGTTGAGCTGTCTGCGTCAAATCCGGATCCGCTTGATCTGACCCGTACCGATCAGTCTCCGTTTGGATT
>CACWXE010000137.1 GCA_902764715.1 uncultured Ruminococcus sp.
CTTAACCGAAATATCATCTTAACAAAGAGTGCTCGGCTTTTTCTTATTTCTCGGTAGACGATCTGCCACACCGAGACCGAAATCAACAGGAAAGGTTGTCCCCTCATCCGTCTCCCGTTGGTCGACACCTTCCCCCCGAGGCGCCCCCGTTGGGGGAATGTCCGCAAAGCGGACAAGGGGGGAGCCGCTTCCGGCGAGGAGAAGGCTGTTTATTCCGCGAAATCCGCCTGCAGCTTTGCGGCGGTGAATTCCTTTACAAAGCGCTCGTCGTCGAGCGGGATCTCGCTCTGTTCGCCGTTTGCCATATTTTTCAGCTTCGCGGTACCGGCGGCGATCTCGTCGTCGCCCAGCACGATACTGAACTGCGCGCCGAGCTTGTTGGCGTATTTCATCTGCGCCTTGAGTCCTCTGCCGACTACGTCATACGCGGCGTATAAGCCGGATCTGCGCAGAAGATTGCACAGCTGAGCCGCCTTTTGATGCGCCTCGTCGCCCATGTTCGCGATGTAGACGTCGCAGGGTGAGGGCGCGGGGATCTCGATGCCCTGGTTATCGAGCGTCAACAGCAGACGTTCGATGCCCGCCGCAAAGCCGAGTGCCGGCATCGGGTTGCCGCCCAGCTCCTCGATCAGGCCGTCATATCTTCCGCCGCCGCAGATGGTCGACTGCGCGCCGATGTCGTCGCAGATGAACTCGAACACGGTCTTGGTGTAGTAGTCCAGACCGCGCACGATGGTGGGGTTGACGGTATATGCTACGCCGTTCGCGTCGAGATACGCTTTCACGCTGTCAAAGTGCTCTCTGCACTCGTCGCACAGATAATCCGGCATCATGGGAGCGTTCTGCGCGATCTCGTGATCATGCGCCACCTTGCAGTCGAGCAGGCGCATGGGGTTGCGGCTCAGGCGCTCCTGACAGTCCTCGCACAGCTCGTCCTTATACTGAGCGAAATACGCGGTCAGCGCCTTGTGATACTCCGCGCGGCAGGTCGGACAGCCGATGGAGTTGAGCTCCAGACGGATGTTCCTGAGCCCCATGCGGTCAAAGATATTCGCCACCGCGGTGATCAACTCCGCGTCGGCGGCGGGATTCTGCGTGCCGTAGCACTCCATGCCGAACTGGTGGAACTCTCTGAGTCTGCCCGCCTGCGGCTTTTCGTAGCGATAGCAGGAGGTCAGGTAATACGCCTTGATGGGCAGCGGGTCGTTGTGTAGACCGTGCTCGAGGAAGGCTCTCGCCGCGCCCGCGGTGCCCTCGGGACGCAGGGTGATGCTGTCGCCGCCCTTGGTCAGGAAGGTGTACATCTCCTTTTGCACGATGTCGGTGGTGTCGCCCACGCCGCGCTCAAAGAGGTTGGTGTGCTCAAACACCGGCGTGCGCATCTCCTGATAGCCGAACACGCGCGCTTCCTCACGGAAGATATTCTCCAAGAACTGCCAGCGGTAGCTGTCGCGCGGCAGCACATCCTCCGTGCCGCGCGGCTTCTTTGTGATCAATGCCATTGTCTCAAACCTTTCATATGATAAAACGTAATAGTAATATTGTCATTGCGAAGCCCGAAGCCTCCCGTCAGGGAGGTGCCGTGAAACGGCAGGCTGTGGCAATCCCCTTCCGAACGATCCTGACAACAGGATCAATAACCGTACACAGATTAACCCCAAATTTCACTTTCTAAAGTATAGCACAAATCCTTGCGGGTAGCAATAGGCGATTTTGCGGAAAAGGGATGGATTTCACGTGCCCCCTTAATTATTCATTTTTCAATCTTCAGTCTTCAGTTTGAACCGGTCTATGAGGGGAAGTCTTTCAGATAACAAATACCCCCGAGTTTCCTCGGGGGTATCGTTATGCTTTACAGCAAATATTCGGTTAAACCGTTAATCATTCGCTCTTCGCTCTCTCGGTGAGGGTTTCGTAGCGAGCCTCTGCGGTCTTTTCCGCCTTCTCAAAGAGCTCTTCTGCTCTCTGCGGGAAGGAGCGGGTCAGCGCGGAGTAACGAGCCTCGTTCATGATGAAGTCGCGATAAGACTCGGTCGGAGCCTTGCTGTCGAGGATGAACGGGTTCTTGCCCTCAGCCTTGAGTCTGGGATCATAGCGGAAGTTGTTCCAGTAGCCGCAGGCAACGGCACGAGCCATTTCCTTCTGGCAGTTCTGCATACCGCCCTTGATGGAGTGCATCTCGCAGGGAGCGTAGCCGATGATCAGCGACGGACCCGGATAAGCCTCAGCCTCCTGGATCGCCTTGAGGGTCTGGTTCATGTCAGCGCCCATTGCGATCTGAGCGACATAGATGTAGCCGTAGGAGATCGCGATGTCAGCCAGACTCTTCTTCTGGATCGCCTTACCGGCTGCCGCGAACTGCGCGACCTGACCGATGTTGGAAGCCTTGGAAGCCTGACCGCCGGTGTTGGAGTAAACCTCGGTATCGAATACCATGATGTTGACGTCCTCACCGGTAGCGAGTACGTGGTCTACGCCGCCGAAGCCGATATCATAAGCCCAGCCGTCGCCGCCGAAGATCCATACGCTCTTCTTAGAGAGATATTCCTTGTTGTCGAGGATGTCCTTTCTGTACGGGCAAGCCTCGTTGACCTTCTCGACCTCTGCGAGCAGTGCCTTGGTAGCGGCGCCGTTCTTCTCGCCGTCGTTGAGAGTCGCGAGATACTCGTCGGCAGCAGCCTTGAGCTCGTCGGACGCTCTCTCGTCAGCGACCATGTTCTTGACGTCCTCAACCAGACGATCGCGGATCGCCTTCTGACCGAGGAGCATACCCAGACCGTGCTCGGCGTTGTCCTCGAACAGGGAGTTACACCATGCGGGGCCGTGGCCGTCCTTGTTGACGGTGTAGGGAGAAGTCGCGGCGGGACCGCCCCAGATGGAGGAGCAACCGGTCGCGTTGGAGATATACATTCTGTCGCCGAAGAGCTGGGTGACAAGACGCGCGTAAGAGGTCTCGGCACAGCCCGCGCAGGAGCCGGAGAACTCAAGCAGCGGCTGCTTGTACTGCGAAGCGATCAGGTTCATCTTCGCGGTGGTCTCGGGCTTCTCGGTGACCTTGGCGACACAATAATCGAATACTGCCTGCTGGTCGTCCTGAGATTCACGGGCAACCATGGTCAGGGAGTTGGTCGGGCAGACGCCTACGCAGACGCCGCAGCCCATGCAGTCGAACGGAGAGACAGCCAGCGTGTACTTGTACAGCTTGTTGACGGGTCTCTTGCCGTATTTGATGTTGGAGGGAGCGTCAGCCGCCTCAGCCTCATCCATCGCGTAAGGACGGATGGTAGCGTGCGGGCAGACGAAGGAGCAGCGGTTACACTGCGCGCAGGTCTCGTTGTTCCACTCGGGTACGAGAACCGCGACGCCGCGCTTCTCATAAGCGGAAGCGCCCTGCTCAAAGGTACCGTCGGCATGATCCACAAAAGCGGATACGGGCAGTCTGTCGCCGTCCATCTTACCGACGGGCTTCATGATGCTGTCAACCATCTTGACGAGATCCGCGCGACCCTCGGAAGCAGCGGGAGCAGCCTCATCGGCAGCGTCAGCCCACTCTACGGGTACGTTGATCTTGACATAAGCGGTAGCGCCGGCGTCGATCGCCTTCTCGTTCATCTCGACGATCTCTTTGCCCTTCTTCATGAACTTCTGCGCCTTTTCCTTCATGTAGCCGATCGCTTCCTCAGCGGGAAGAACCTTAGCCAGAGAGAAGAACGCGCTCTGCAGTACGGTGTTGGTGCGCTTGCCCAGACCGATCTCGCGCGCGATGTCGATCGCGTTGACGGTGTAGAGCTGGATGTTGTTCTGCGCGATATAGCGCTTTGCCTCGGCATGGAGCTTCTCAGCGAGCTCCGCCTCATCCCACTGGCAGTTGATCAGGAATACGCCGCCGGGCTTGACGTCGTTGACCATGCGGAAGCCTTTTTCAACATAAGAGGGGTTATGGCAGGCGACAAAGTCAGCCTTGTTGATGTAGTACGGGGACTTGATGGGCTTGTCACCGAAGCGCAGATGGCTGATGGTGATACCGCCGGTCTTCTTACTATCATACTGGAAGTATGCCTGTACATATTTATCGGTATGGTCGCCGATGATCTTGATGGAGTCTTTGTTCGCGCCTACGGTGCCGTCGCCGCCCAGACCCCAGAACTTGCACTCGATGGTGCCTTCCGCGGCGGTGTTGGGAGCGGGCTTCTCCTCAAGGGAGAGATCGGTGACGTCGTCAACGATACCGAGGGTGAAGTTATGCTTGGGAGCGTCCTTCGCGAGCTCCTCATAGACAGCGAATACGCTGGAGGGCGGGGTGTCCTTGGAACCTAAGCCGTAACGGCCGCCTACGACCTTAGCGGTGCAGCCGTTGGCAGCCAGAGCGGCGACTACGTCGAGGTAGAGTGGCTCGCCCAGAGCGCCGGGCTCCTTGGTGCGGTCGAGGACAGCGATCTTCTTCGCGGTAGCGGGGATCGCCTCAACCAGCTTGTCGGCACGGAACGGACGATACAGTCTGACCTTGACCAGACCGACCTTCTCGCCGCTCATGTTCATATAGTCGATGACTTCCTCAGCGACGTCGCAGATAGAGCCCATCGCGACGATCACGCGCTCAGCGTCGGGAGCGCCGTAGTAGTTGAACAGCTTGTAGTCGGTGCCGAGTTTGGCGTTGACCTTGTCCATGTACTCCTCAACGATCTCGGGGAGAGCGTCATAGTACTTGTTGCAAGCCTCACGATGCTGGAAGAAGATATCGCCGTTCTCGTGAGAGCCGCGCATTACGGGGCGCTCGGGGTTGAGAGCGCGCTTGCGGAACGCATCGACAGCGTCCATGTCGGTCATTTCCTTGAGATCCTCATAGTCCCAGACCTCGATCTTCTGGATCTCGTGAGAGGTTCTGAAGCCGTCAAAGAAGTTGATGAACGGAACTCTGCCCTTGATGGTAGCCAGATGCGCGACAGCCGCGAGATCCATGACCTCCTGCGGGTTGGTCTCAGCCAGCATCGCGAAACCGGTCTGGCGGCACGCGTATACGTCAGAGTGGTCGCCGAAGATGTTCAGCGCGTGTGACGATACGGTACGGGCGCTTACGTGGAATACGGACGGCAGCAGCTCGCCCGCGATCTTGTACATGTTCGGGATCATGAGCAGCAGACCCTGAGAAGCGGTGTAGGTGGTGGTCAGCGCGCCGGCGTTC
>CACWXE010000138.1 GCA_902764715.1 uncultured Ruminococcus sp.
ATGGCACGGGCTGTGGCTGCGGCGGATTCATCGGCTGCGCATACTGCATGGGCTGTGCCCCGGGATGACGCATCATCGGCTGACCGTACTGTTGTACAGGCATGGGCTGCGGATAAACAGGCTGCGGTACCGGTTTGGGTTTGACAACCGGCATCGGATGTGCGTAATACAAATTGTTCGCCGTGATCTTGACGCCGTGAGGCTCACGGTTCATGATCGACGCCTGGATGACCCGAGGCATAAAGAACACAACGTGCTCAGGCATCCTGTACAGATAGCCTGCCGCGTCGGGATATCTCTCGAGCACCTTCTCCATGCAGAGATAGGTGATGTACGCGTCTTTCTTTGACAGCACATAAACAGTGCGGAAGCAGACGATATACAGAAAGATAAGCAGTAAAAACAGCAGGAACCAGTACACCCATGAATATGAGGTAAAGGTACAGCAAAAATCATAGAGGCCGTGGATCGCCATCGCGACGATCAGGCTGAGAAGCAGGTATTTTCCCGCGCCGAAGCCCCTCGGAGCCGTCACGATCACTCTGTTTTGATACAGGTTCTTTTCCAGCGCTCCGGCGTTGCGGCTGATGAACCACTTGCCGTAGAAATAGCCCATCACGACCGAGAAAGCGCAGTGCGCGGGTACGGCTGTGATCATGCGCAGCATACCGGTGACCAGTCCGCCCGTGAATACATACATGACATTCTCCGCCGCGGCAAAGCCCAGTGAAACGAACGCCGCATAAACCACGCCGTCAAACAGGCAGTTGAAGCTCTTGTTCTTTCGGGTGAGCAGGAACATAAAGAGCCACTTGAAGCCCTCTTCCACCAGCGCGATACCGAAAAAGTTGTTGACGAATTCATAAAGATACACCCTGCCGTCGACAGCGAGATACTCATAATCATTCGTAAAAGATCCGAAGAATATCCCGTTATTCAGAATCGACAGCAACACTTCAACGATGATCGCCGGGATCGTAGCGCCGACGCCGAGGAAAAACAATCCGATCAGCAGACCCTTCGGCTCCTTTTCGATACGATCCATCTTGTAGATATAGAAAAGCAGCAGTGCGGCGGGCAGCAGCCCGATCACCATAAATATCTCAGTCGATGAAAACATTTCTTAACACCTCACCCAGATGAATAATAACAGTATAAGGTTGCGGCGGGAACAGACACGTGTCTCATCCCGCCGACAATACTATCTCTTATTATTCGGATCAAAACCGGATTATCCGATCAATTCCTTCAGCTTTTTGATGACGGACGGAGCGTCGGCACGACCGCGGCTCTGCTTCATAACATTGCCGAGAACCGCCATCAACGCCTTTTCCTTACCGCTCTTATAATCCTCGACCGCGTTCTTCATCGCGTTGATCGCGTTGTTGCAGTATTCGGTCAGGGTCGCGTCATCCAGACCCGCCATATCGGATTCGCTGACGAATTCGGTCACGGGCTTACCGCTGTCGAGCATCTGATCCAGCGCCTTTTTCGCAAGATTGTTCTTAAGCTTGCCGCTCTCGAGCAGCTTGCACAGCTCGCCGAGCTGTTCCGCGGAGGTCTTGATGTCCAGCGCCTCTTTATCCGCCTCGGTCTCCAGTCTGCGGAAGATCTGTCCGATAATGAAGTTCGATGCGGTCTTGGGGGATTTGAGCCCCTCGCTCGCTTTATCGAAGTACTCGGAGATACTGCGGTACTTGGTCAGCTGAGCCGCGTCCTTCTCAGGGATGCCGTACTCCTCGGTATAGCGCGCGTATTTCCTCTCAGGCAACTCCGGGAGGCGCGCCTCGATCTCTTTCACTCGCTCACGCGGTACGTTGATCGTGACCAGATCAGGCTCGCGGAAATAGCGATAGTCATGCGCGTCCTCTTTCGATCTCATGGAGGAGGTGGTACCGGTCGCGTCGTCATAGCGCAGGGTCTCCTGCACGACCTCGCCGCC
Organism: uncultured Ruminococcus sp.; assembly: GCA_902764715.1. Classification (GTDB taxonomy): domain Bacteria; phylum Bacillota; class Clostridia; order Oscillospirales; family Acutalibacteraceae; genus Ruminococcoides. The sequence continues at coordinate 1,943 of CACWXE010000138.1, forward strand.
GCTCTCGATCAGATCGACCTGACGCTCGTATTCATATTCCATCGCCTTCGCGATATTGGTGATGGAGTTCATGTTCTTGATCTCGGTACGGGTGCCGAGCTTCTCACTGCCCTCGGGACGGACGGAGATATTGACGTCACAGCGCATGGAGCCCTCCTGCATACGGCAGTCGGAGATCCCGATATAGCGCATGGTCTGCTGAAGCTTTTCAACATACTCCTTCGCCTCGTCGATACTGCGGAAATCGGGCTCGGTGACGATCTCGATCAGCGGTACGCCGCCGCGGTTGTAGTCGACATAGGTGTCGCCGTGGTTGTGGATCAGCTTACCCGCGTCCTCCTCGATATGAATACGCAGGATCCTGATCTTTCTGCCGTTGGAGAGCTGGATATAACCGTGCTCGCACAGCGGCTTGTCATACTGGCTGATCTGATACGCCTTGGGCAGGTCGGGATAGCAGTAGTTCTTTCTGTCCATCTTGGCGATCTCGGCGATCTCGCAGTTGGTGGCAAGACCTGCCATGATCGCGTATTCCACCACGCGCTCATTGAGCTTGGGCAGTGTACCGGGCAAGCCGATACAGACGGGACAGCAGTGGGTATTGGGGTCACCGCCGAACTTGGTGGTGCAGGAGCAGAAGATCTTGGTGTTCGTCTGCAATTCTACATGGGTCTCAAAGCCCGCTACTAATTCATATTTCACAGCTTGACACCCCACTTTGTTTCGATAAATTTGTCCTCTTTCTGCTCATACTGATAGGCGAGGTTGAGGATGGTTTTTTCATCAAACTTCTTGCCGATGAGCTGCATACCGATGGGCAGACCCTCATCGTCTACGCCGCAGGGGATCGATACGCCCGGCAGTCCCGCCGCGTTGACCGGTACGGTGCAGATATCCGAGAGATACGCCTCGAGCTGGTCGGTCTCTTCGCTGAAGAGATAACCGTTCTTGAACGCGGTCACGGGAGCGGTCGGCGCAAGGATAACGTCACAGAGCTCAAACGCCCTGTCGAACGCCTCGACGATCGCGCCGCGCAGATTGACCGCCTTTTTATAGTAAGCGTCATAGTAGCCCGCGGACAGCACATAGGTGCCCATCAGGATACGGCGCTGCACTTCTTTGCCGAAGCCCTCCGATCGGGTGCGGCAGATCATATCGTGCGTGCCGTTGTAATGCTCCGCCTTGTAGCCGTAACGGATGCCGTCATAGCGTCCGAGGTTGGAGGAAGCCTCCGCCATCGCGAGGATATAGTAGCACGGCAGGGCGAATTTCAGCTCGGGGAAATCGAAATAAACGATCTCGGCGCCCATCTCCTCATACGTCTTTGCCGCGTCGAGGACAGCCTGCTTGACGTCCTCACGAACACCGTCGAGGTACTGGTTGGCGATACCGATCTTCTTGCCCTTGATATCATCCTTCAGGGTCGGGAGCGTCGGCTCGCTACCCTGCGAGGTGGAATCTCTTTCATCATATTTCGCGATTGCGTCAAAAACGATCGCCGCGTCCTCCACATCGTGGGTGATCGGGCCGATCTGGTCAAAGGAGGAGGCATACGCGATCAGACCGAAACGCGATACCGCGCCGTAGGTGGGCTTCAAGCCGACGATACCGCAGAAAGACGCGGGCTGACGGATCGAGCCGCCGGTGTCGGAGCCGAGTCCGTAAACGGCAAGATTGCCGCCGACAGCGGACGCCACTCCGCCCGAAGAACCGCCCGACACATGATCGAGGCTGTGCGGATTCTTCGCGCCGCCGTAATAGGAGGTCTCACAGGAGGAGCCCATCGCAAACTCGTCCATATTGGTCTTGCCGAGCATGACCACACCCTCTTTTTGGAGTAGCTCATACACGGTCGCGTCATAGATCGGCTTGTAGCCGGTCAGGATCTTGGACGCGCAGGTGGTGTCGATCCCCTTGGTGGAGATATTGTCCTTCAAGGTCATCGGAATACCCTCGAGCATACCGATCTCTTCTCCTGCGGCGATCTTTTCGTCCACCTTCTTCGCCTGTGCCAGCGCTACCTCGGGGGTGACGGTGATATAGGCGTTTAATTCATTATTAGAATTTTCAATCGCGTCGAGGTACTGTTGTGTCAGCTCAACGCAGGTGATCTCTTTGTTTTGGAGCATCTCATGGATGCGTTTGATCTGTCCCATGTCACGCTCTCTTTCTGACGAGGAAGTGATCCTCCGCCTGTTCGGGGGCGTTTTTCAGGATTTCCCCGACGGGTAAGGATTCTTTGACCTCGTCCGCGCGGAAAGCGTTTTGCAGGTTGTTGATATTATCAAACTCACCGCTCTTCACCTCAACGCTGTTGATCGTATCCGCAAAGGCGACGATCTTCTGCATTTCCTCGGTCAAGCCGTCGATGTCCTTTTCATCGACAAAGAGCTTAGAAAGCAGCGCGATATTTTCGATATCTTCTCGTGTTATCATAATATGTTCCTTTCAGTCACAGTGAACGGTGAATGGTGAGTGGTGAACGGTGAATGGCGGGCGCTGCCCGCACCCATAAATATAGGAATCCAAAAGCCGTCAGGCTTTCCCGAAACCATTCACTATTCACCATTCACTATTCACCGACGATCGTTATCTCAACTTAATATGAACCTCACGCAGCTGCATCTCGCTGACCTCGCCGGGTGAGCCGAGCAGGACGTCCTGTGCGTTAGAGTTCATCGGGAACGCGATAACCTCGCGGATATTCTCCTCGTCCTTGAGGAGCATGAGCATTCTGTCCACGCCCGGAGCCATGCCCGCGTGCGGCGGTGCGCCGTACTGGAACGCGTTGTAGAGCGCCGAGAACTTCGCCTTGAGGTCGTCCTCGCTGTAGCCCGCCATGTCGAACGCCTTCTTCATGATCTCGATATCGTGGTTTCTGACCGCGCCGGACGAAAGCTCCACGCCGTTGCAGACGATGTCGTACTGATAGGCGAGAATCGTCTCGGGATCCTGATTGTTGAGCGCGTCGAGTCCGCCCTGCGGCATCGAGAAGGGGTTGTGGGTGAAGATGATCTTGCCGTCGTCGTCGCGCTCGAACATCGGGAAGTCGACGATGAAGCACATCTCGAATTTGCCGGTGTCGATCAATCCGAGACGGTTCGCTACCTCGGTGCGGATCTGTCCCGCGAGCTTGGGAGCCTCCTGCGCGGTGTCGGCGATG
>CACWXE010000139.1 GCA_902764715.1 uncultured Ruminococcus sp.
AGATTCCCCTACTAGGGGAAATGTCCGCAACGCGGACAAAAGGGTCTGCTGCCTCCGCTAGGAGGGCTCAAACCGATAAAAAAGACTGAGGGATTGCATTGATTGACCGAGCGTTAGCGAGATACTTTTCCCACAAAAAGAGCCAACTAAGTTGAAACAATGATCAAAAACTGCCGCGGGACGAGAGCTGTTCCACGGCAGTTTTTCGTTGTAAGACAGCGACGATACCAACGCAGGTTTCTCTTGATTTTTTACATAAATCATGTATAATACTTTTTGAAAGAATTGACGCATCGGATCACGATGTGCTCAGAAAGGAGATGATCACTTGATCGAGGTAAAAAACTTCACCAAGCAGTACGGCGACAATACCGTCGTGAAGGATATCTCATTTATCGCCAAGGACGGCGCCATCACCGGCTTCATCGGTCATAACGGCGCGGGTAAGTCCACGACGATCAAAGCGATCACCGGCGTCATCAAGCCCACCAAGGGCACGATCCTCATCAACGGGATCGATATCGCGAAGGACGCGAAAAAAGCAAAAATGCAGTTCGGCTATGTGTCCGACAGCCCCGACCACTTCCTGCGTCTGACGGGGCTCGAATATCTCAACTTCATGGCGGATATCTATGACGCTCCCGTCGAGGGCAGAGCCGCGTTCATCGAGGATTACGCCAATCGCTTCGGCATCTATGATTCACTGGGCAACACCATCCTGTCATACTCGCACGGTATGCGCCAGAAGCTCATGATCATGGGCGCGCTGATCCACAGCCCGTCCGTCTGGATCCTCGACGAACCGCTGACGGGTCTTGACCCGCAGAGCGCGTTCGAGCTCAAGCAGATGATGCGCGAGCATGTCGAAAAGGGCAATTCGGTGTTCTTTTCCACCCACGTACTCGAGGTAGCGGAAAAGCTGTGTGACGAGATCTGTATCATCAAGCACGGCGAGCTGCTCTATCACGGCACCTTGGACGACCTCAAAGCGACCCACAAGTCGCAGGCGTCCTTAGAAAATATATTCCTTGAATTAACAGAAACAAAAGATTCGGAGGTAACAGTATGACTATGATGTGGCCATTTGTATTAGGCGCATTAGGTATTTTCACCATTATCACGGGCGTTAAGATCATCCTCACCGGAAAGCTGAGCGCGCGTGAAGAAGAGAAGTTGGCAGCATATTCTGAGAAGGGCGCCAGAACCATGAGGATTTTGAACGCCGCTTTGAACATCGTTTCCGGACTGGTCATCCTCGGCTACGCGGTCGTCAGATATCTGGAGAACCAGAAGATCATTCCCGAGACCGTCATCAGCAAGATCGTCCTGATCGGTGTCCTCATCGTGATGCTCGCGGTCTACTTCATCGTGCGCAATAATTGCAAGAAGATGTGATCGATATGGATCGTCAAAGAACCTTAGGGACCTTTCAAAAGGTCAGAAAGCTGATCGCCGTTCTGCAAAAATGCAACGGCAAGGCGACGATCGGCAGCAAGGACGCTTTGATCTCGCCAAAGGCGGCAAAGATATTCGCCGCTGTCGGCGTGGTATTTTTGATCGCGCTCCTCGCGATGGTCGCCTATCTGATCTACCCGCTTGTCGCTCCCTTTGTTGACCTGAAAAGTCTGACCCGGACCTTGATGCTGATCGTTCTTTTGATGAGCTTTGTGCTGTCCGTCAAGAATATCGTGACGGTGCTGTATACGGCGGAGGACCTGTCCGTGCTGCTGCCCATGCCCTTTTCGGCGGGGCAGATCGTCACCGCGAAGCTGGCGGTGTCGCTGCAGTTCCCGCTGATGCTGAGTGTGATGCTGCTCAACACCATTTGTATCGGATTCGGACTCAGAGAGGCGCCGGGCGCGCCGTACTTTATCGGCGTGGTGCTGTCGAGCGTTCTGATCCCGCTGTTCGGCATGTCGGTCGCGACGCTGCTGGTCGTGATCGTGTTCCGCGTGTTCGGCTTTATCCGCAACCGCGATATCACGGTGGTACTCGGCGGATTGTTCACTTTGGCGCTGACCGTCGGATATATCTTTGTCAACAGCCGGATGCAAACGGGCGATTCCAAGGAGGCGGTGGCGGCGGTCTCGTCGATCGCGGCGGTCGCGTCGGGGTTCCCGAATATCGGTTTTATGTGCCGCTTTATGTTTGAGGGCGATCTCCTCGGGCTTGTGATCAGCCTTGTCGTCACCTTGGCGGCGCCGGCGCTCGCGATGCTCTCGGTCAAGCTCTTTTACCTGTCCACCGCGCTGTCCATGCAGAACACCGGTACCAATAAAAAGAAGGTCACCAAAGAATCCCTCGGCAACAAAAAGAAGATCAGCGCCCTCAGAGCGCTCACGAGCTACGAGAGCAAGCATACGCGCCGCAATCCCGCTTATCTGGTCTACGGCTTTGCCATGACCTTTATCTGGCCGGTGCTCTTTATCCTGCCGTTTCTGCTCGGTAAGCAGCTGAATCTCGATATGTTGGAGCTGCCTCTGGGTACGTCGTCGGCGCTGCTCATCGCGGTGCTGATCGGTGTGATGTCGGCGTGCTTCGCCTGCGGCTTCAATGTGCTGGCGGTCACCGCGTTCTCGCGCGAGGGCAGCAGCTTTGATATGCTCAAGACCATGCCCGTCGATTTTAAGGATTACTATAAAAGCAAGCGCAATTACTCGATGCTGATCTGCTCGCTGGGCTCCGTCCTTTATGTCGTGATCCTCGGCGTGATCTGCCTGATCATGGGCACTATCGCCGTTGAGAGCTGTTGGGTGATCTTGGTCGGTGCGTTGGCGGCGTTCATGACCAACCTGATCCTGATCAACACCATGCTGCTCAAAAACGCGAAAAAGCCGCGTTTCAACTGGGACAGCGAAACAGAATTGTCCCGCAAACTGAGCTGGATCAATATCGTCGCGGTCGTGATCGGTGTGATCCTGCTGATGGCGTTCATGATCGTTTTGATGTTTTCGTCATACCTGAACAGTACCGGCGCTTTCGCGATGACGGTCGGTCTCGTGATCACGGCGATCGTACTGATCGTCGGCTGGGCGGTCAATCAATTTGCCGTCAAAAAGGGCGAAAAGCTCCTTCGAGCGATCGACTGATTAAAATGCAATATGATATCGAAAGAGTCGGTTTCATCACCGGCTCTTTTTTTGCGGATCACGGTCAAATGACCTTTGCATTTTACGTGACATAAGCTATAATAAGGATGTATAAAACGGAAAGAAGGTGGGATGATGCATGATATATGGAACCCGTGGCACGGCTGCAAAAAGTGCAGTGAGGGATGTCAAAACTGCTATATGTTCTTCCTCGATGAACAGCGCGGCAAAAACGGCGCGGATATCTACAAAACGAAATCGGGCTTTCGCTATCCCTTGGCAAAGGATCGCCGCGGCCGCTACAAGATCGAGAGCGGGGAACAGCTCCGCGTGTGCATGACCTCGGATTTCTTTCTGGAAGAAGCGGACTTGTGGCGTGACGAAGCGTGGAGCATCATCCGCCAGCGCCCCGATGTGGTATTCTTCCTGTTGACGAAGCGCCCCGAGCGTGTGGCGCAGTGCCTGCCGTCTGACTGGGGCGACGGCTGGGAGAACGTCTTTTTCAATGTGAGCTGTGAGAACCAGCGCCGTGCCGACGAGCGCATCCCGATCCTGCTGACATTGCCGTTCAAGCATAAGGGCGTCATGTGCGCGCCCTTCATCGGCGCGGTCAGCCTGAAGGAATATCTGCCGAGCGGACAGCTCGAGCAGGTGATCTGCGACGGCGAGAACTACGCGGGAGCGCGGCCGTGTCACTATGAGTGGGTCAAGCGACTCAGCGACGAGTGCAGGGGATATAACGTCACCTTTGCCTTTATCGGCACAGGCAGGCGTTTTGTCAAGGACGGCAGGATGTATCAAATCGAGGGCAGCGAGCTGCAGGCAAGTCAGGCATATAAGTCGGGATTGAGCTGCAAGGGCAAGCCGATCGATTTCAAGCTCACGAACCTGCTCGGACTGCCCCTGCGCGAGGAGCGCCGCTATCAGCCGTACTTTTCCGAGAAGTGCCAAACCTGCGGCATGAAGATCATCTGCAACGGCTGTACCCGCTGCGGCAAATGTGAGCCGTGACAAACAGCCTCTCTTTTTGAGAGGTGCCGCGGATAGATGTATGCGGCGGAGGTGTGCCGACTGTAAAGCACCCGCGAAATATCCTTGCGTGTGTTCGAACATTTTGACCGCGCAGACCCCGGGATCGCGCTATTTTTCGATAATGAAAAAATATAAATTTCTCCTGCGGAAGATACAAAATCTAGTGTTTTGCGGTTATTTTTCTTCAAAATGTATTAAAAAAACGTTTATTTTCAAATGGGAATTAACGGTTACAAAGTGACATTATTTTTATTCAAAAAGGAATTAACCGTTAACAAACTGATATGAAAATGGGCAACCTGTAACTGGAAATTACACGGGTTCTCTGCTAAAATATAATTGTAGGAAATAAAACAACTGTTCGAATAATTGAAGGAGATGATTGTATGAAGGTCAACGTAAAAGGAGAACACGTATCCGACAAAATTATCAACATGTATGTCAGCGAGCTTGTCAAAGCGCACCCCGACAAACACATCGACGCGGTCGACATCTTTGTCGAGGGTGATAAGATGAAAGTCAGGCTCATGCACGACCTCGATCGCTCCGCTTGAAGTGAGAGCGGAGAGGAGATTCCGCTTGAACAACCGAATAAAGATGTGGAATAACCTTTCTCATATGCTCCTATGCAAGGTGTGGTTACTTCCATATATCCGAACCGCCGCTCTCCCACAGCGGCGGTTTTTTGTCGTGAAAGCGGCAAAAGTAGTTAGCAGTTTCCTCTGATGGACACGCGTGTTACGGGGGTACTGCATCTTTTTTAGCCCCCTCTGACGGACACGCGTGTCACGGGGCACAGCATCTTTTTTCAGCCCCCTCTGACGGACACGTGTGTCACGGGGGCATGCGGGCAGAATCTTATAAAGAGTGATCTGCTTTTGTTTGCGGGGGAGAGATAACGCAACTGTATAATAGCATGCAAACGTATGGCTCAATACCTTGAGTAATGATACTGATTATGCGGCTTGAGTCCATCATCGGCG
>CACWXE010000140.1 GCA_902764715.1 uncultured Ruminococcus sp.
GCTTATCGAGGATATTTCTGTATTTTTGATAGAAAACCTCATAGCTACCCGCGTCTAAATTGTCACGTATTTTCTGCATCAGCGTATTGTAGAAGTACAAATTGTGCATGACAGCCAGCCGCATACCGAGCATTTCCTTCGCCTTGAACAGATGTCGGAGATAAGCGCGGGTATGATGCTGACACACGGGACAGTCACATTCACTGTCGATCGGGTTTTCATCGAGCTCATATTTCGCGTTCATGATATTGATGATTCCGCTCCATGTGAACAGATGACCGTGTCTTGCGTTGCGCGAGGGCATGACGCAGTCGAACAGATCGACGCCCCTGTATACCGCCTCGAGGATATTGACCGGTGTGCCGACGCCCATCAAGTAGCGCGGCTTATCCTTCGGCGCGAAGGGTTCCACCGCCTCGATGATCTCATACATCGTTTCGGCTGGCTCGCCGACCGCCAGTCCGCCGATCGCGTAGCCGTCGAGGTCAAGCGCGGCGATCTCCTTCATGTGATCGATCCGCAAATCGCGATAGGTCGCGCCCTGATTGATGCCGAAGAGCATTTGATGGGGGTTGATGGTACTCTCAAGCGAGTTGAGCCTATCCATCTCCGCCTTACAGCGGTTGAGCCAGTTGGTGGTGCGTTTGACAGAAGCCTTGGCGTAATCATACGGCGCGGGATTTTCCACACACTCGTCGAACGCCATCGCGATGGTCGAGCCTAAATTCGACTGGATCCGCATACTTTCCTCGGGACCCATAAAGATACGTTTGCCGTCGATGTGGGAGTTGAACACAACGCCCTCTTCGGTAATATTGTTCAGCTTTGCCAGCGAAAAGACCTGGAACCCGCCGGAGTCGGTGAGGATCACGCCGTTCCATCCGGTCATCTTGTGCAGACCTCCGAGCTTCATGACCGTTTCATCACCCGGACGCAGATGAAGATGATAGGTGTTGCTCAGCATGACCTGTGTGTGGATGTTTTGCAGGTCATACGCGGATAACCCGCCCTTGATCGCGGCACAGGTCGCGACATTCATAAACGCCGGCATCTGTACCGTGCCGTGAACGGTTTTGAACTCACCGCGTCGGGCTGTTCCTTCTTGTTTCAATAATGTATACATAGTGATTCCTTTTGCTTATAATAATGCCATCGCGTCGCCGATTTCGATGGTTTAAATGGTTATCTTCATTCAAATCTTTTGATCCAATCCAAAACATCTTCGTATTTTGCTTTACCGGAAGCAACGTCCATTCCGATTTTTATGACGTCATCGTCAGAAGGTGAAATATAAATTCCGTTCATCTCAAGAAAAGCAAGCATAACATACATTCCGATACGTTTGTTTCCGTCAACAAATGCATGATTTGAAATCAAAGAATAACCAAGTTTTGCGGCTTTCTCTTCTTTTGAAGGAAAAAGCTCAATTCCGTCAAAGGTTTGATAAGCGGATTCTAATGCGCTTTCAAGAAGTCCGAAATCTCGTACTCCCTCGTCGCCGCCCGTTTCTTTTGCAATCAATTCATGTAAGAGCAAAACCTTTTCTTTACTGAATTTGATCATTTTGCCAACTCCTCAAACGCTTTGTGATATTTATTCAGTACATGAGCAGAAACCAGTTTAAACTTTTCTTCATCACGGGATTCATCTGTCGAATTAATTAAGTATTCAATGACATCGCTTAACTGTTCATCGGGAATAATATCTATGATGCTTTTTGCATATTCTCTTTCGCTCATTCTGAAAGCCTCCGTTCTCTGTTATATATCTGTATGATATATTAGTTTTATTTGAGTGTCAACGATATATTATGAAGTGAATATAAATGGAGAATCGGTATATCTTCTAAACAATCAACATCGCGTCGCCGAAGGAGAAAAAGCGGTATTTCTCTCTGACCGCGACCTCATATGCCCTCATCGTCTTATCGTAACCGTAAAAAGCGGATACCAGCATGATCAGTGTGCTTTCGGGCAGATGAAAATTGGTGATCAGTCCGTCGAGCACCTTGAATTCAAAGCCGGGATAAATGAAAATATCGGTAAAGCCGTCACAGGCTTTGATCTCGCCGTATTCCGCCGCGACACTTTCGAGCGTACGGCAGGAGGTCGTGCCGACAGCGATCACGCGTTTGCCGTTTGCTTTCGTTTGTCGGATCAATTCGGCGGTCTCTACGGGTATCTCATAATGCTCGCTGTGCATTTTATGCTTGGTGACGTCATCGACCTTGACGGGTCGGAACGTGCCTAAGCCGACATGGAGCGTGACGTATCCAATGTTCACACCCTTCGCGCGGATTTGATCGAGCAGCTCATTAGTGAAATGCAGACCGGCAGTCGGAGCGGCGGCAGAGCCGAGCTCATGGGAATAGACCGTCTGGTAGCGCTCCTGATCCTCGAGCTTTGCGGTGATGTAAGGGGGGAGAGGCATTTGACCGATCTTGTCGAGGGTGGTATAGATGTTTTCCTCACTCTGCAATTCGACGATTCGGTTGCCGTCGTCCACGATATCGACGACCTCGGCTTTGAGCAGCCCGTCGCCGAAAATGAACTTCGCGCCGATCTTCGCTTTCTTACCGGGCTTGACCAGCGTTTCCCACCGATTGCCGCTGAGCTGCTTCAACAGCAGGAATTCGATCTTCGCCCCGGTATCCTCCTTGACGCCGTAGATACGCGCGGGGATCACGCGGGAGTCGTTGACGATCAGACAATCGCCCTCGTCGAGATAGTCGAGTATATCATAAAAATGACGGTGCTCGATCTCATCATTCTCACGGTGAAGCACCATCAATCGGGAATGATCCCGCGGTTCGATCGGCGTTTGCGCGATCTGTTCCTGCGGTAAATCATAATAAAAATCACTTGTCTTCATACATTGACCTCAAAAAACGCAGTTGTTACATAATTGAAATTGACAAATCCGCAATGGAATGGTATATTATAACATGACGTAAATTATACATCTGTATGAATTTGCCTATCATATAATATATTATTATTGGAAAAAACTCAACTGTTTTTTTGAAATTGGGAGGTATATAATATGAAAACGTTTAATGTCGGAATTATCGGCGCCACGGGCATGGTTGGTCAGAGATTCTCTCTCTTGCTCGAAAATCACCCGTGGTTCAATGTCACCGCTGTCGCCGCGTCCAAGCGCAGTGCCGGCAAAACCTATGCCGAGGCTGTCGAGGGCAGATGGGCGATGACCGCTCCGATCCCCGCGAATATCAAAGATATGGTCATGATGGACGCCGCCGATGTAGAGGCGGTCGCCGCGAAGGTCGACTTCGTATTCTGCGCTGTCGATATGAAGAAGGATGAGATCAAGGTGCTGGAGGAGGCTTACGCCAAGGCTGAATGCCCTGTTGTCTCCAACAACTCCGCGAACCGCGGTACACCCGATGTGCCGATGATCGTTCCCGAGATCAATCCCGATCACGCCGAGATCATCCACGCGCAGAGAAAGCGTCTGGGCACCAAGCGCGGCTTCATTGCCGTCAAGTCCAACTGCTCTTTGCAGAGCTATGTTCCCGCGATCCATCCCTTAAAAGAGAAATATAAGGTCAACAAAGTCCTTGCCTGCACCTATCAGGCGATCTCCGGCGCGGGTAAGACCTTTGAACGCTGGCCCGAGATGGTCGACAACCTGATCCCGTATATCGGCGGTGAGGAAGAGAAGAGCGAGCAGGAGCCGCTCAAACTCTGGGGTCATATCGAGGGCGGCAAGATCGTCAACGCGGATGACATCGCGATCACCTCACAATGCCTGCGTGTACCTGTCTCGGATGGTCACACCGCCGCGGTATTCATCGACTTCGGCGTAGAGGAAAAGCCGAGCGTCGAGGAGATCATCGATATCTGGAACAACTACAAGGGCAGAGCACAGGAGCTCGAGTTACCCTCCGCCCCCAAGCAGTTCCTGCATTATTTCACCGAACCCGACAGACCTCAGATCAAGTCTGAGCGTATGCTCGAGGGCGGTATGGCGGTATCCGTCGGTCGACTCAGACCCGATACCCAGTATGATATGAAGTTCGTCTGTATGTCCCACAACACCCTGCGCGGTGCGGCGGGCGGCGCGGTTTTGATGGCTGAGCTGCTCTGCGCCGAGGGCTACATGGACTGATAACGAGTGATCAGTGGTCAGTGATTTATTGATCGATCATTGATGTTAATACTCCTTTTTATCACATTTATCAGGAGGATTCTTTATGAATAAGCATATTTTTACAGGTGCCGGCGTAGCGCTGATCACCCCGATGCACAGCGACGGTTCCGTCAATTTTGAAGAGCTGGCACGTTTACTGGAATTCCAGGTCGAGAACGGTACCGACGCGATCATCGCCTGCGGTACTACCGGCGAGGCGGCTACCCTGACCGTCAAGGAGCATTGCGAAGTATTATCCTTTGTCTGCGAGCGTATCAACGGCCGTATCCCCGTTATCGCTGGTACCGGCTCCAACGATACCAGCACGGCGATCGAGCTGAGCAAGTCCGCCGAGGCGTCCGGCGCTGACGCGCTGTTATCCGTCACACCTTATTATAATAAGACTTCGCAGAACGGCTTGATCCGCCACTTCACCACCATCGCGGACAACATCGATCTGCCGATGATCCTGTACAATGTACCTTCGCGTACCGGCTGCAACATCAAGCCCAAGACCTACGCGGAGCTGTGCAAGCATGAAAACATCGTCGCGACCAAGGAAGCGAACGGCGATATCTCCAGCGTATCACAGACACGTTCTCTGTGCGGCGACAGACTGGATATCTATTCCGGCAACGACGACCAGACCGTGCCCTTTATGTCACTGGGCGCACTGGGTGTTATCTCGGTATTCTCCAACTTCTGTCCGAAGGAAATGCACGAGATCTGTGAGCTGTGCCTGAACAACAACTTTGTGGAAGCCTCCAAGCTGAATTTCCACTATGTTGAGCTGATGGATATCATGTTCTCCGACGTCAACCCGATCCCTGTCAAGACCGCGATGAACCTGATCGGCTTCAACGCCGGCGAGTGCAGACTGCCGCTCGTGCCGATGAGCTATTCGGGCTATCACGGTCTCAAGGATTGTCTGGCGAAGTACAACCTG
>CACWXE010000141.1 GCA_902764715.1 uncultured Ruminococcus sp.
CGGTATCTCTACGATGTTCGGTTATACCATCCAGCCGATCCAGTCCGATTCCATGAAGGGCGGATCGCCCGACGGCTATAGCGGCGGCGATTTCGGCAAGGGCGATTTGATGATCGCGAAAGCGACTGATTTTGATTCTCATGCCGAATATGAGAATGGCGATATCGTTACATTCGTTACGAAAGATATGGATGGTAACAAGATGTTGATTGTCCACAGAATCATCAATACCATTACCAAAGACGATGGTTCCAAGCGCTATCAAACGCAGGGTGATAACAGAGAAACTTCTCCTGCTCCCGATCAGGAAGAAGAGTCACTTTATCTTGCCGCGATGGAAATCGGATCTGTATATTATTCGCCCGGCTATGAAGGTAAGATCCTGAAAGGTTGGGGCTCGGTGCTCGACTTCATCCAAAGCCAGAAGGGCTTCTTCTTAGTTGTCCTCCTGCCGATGATCATCTTCTTCATGTACGCGGTTATCCGTGTTGTGATCAGCTCCATGAACTATAAAAAGGCAAAGGCTGATGAAGATAAAGAAGCGGCAGTCAAGGCGGCTGTCGCGGCTGTGCTTGCCGACCAGAATACCACTGCTGCCCCTGCGGCTGAAACCGCCGGCGCTGCTCAATCAGACAATGCCGGCAGCTCTGATCCGATCAAGAATCTGACTCCCGAACAGCTAGTTAAAGCGGTATATGGAGACTCAAAAGCAGGATCCTGCGTCAACTGACCCGAAAGAGGAGTAAACGTAAGCCTTCTTTCATAAGAAGCAATTGACATCAAAGAAAAGGAGCTGTTGTACTTGAGCAGAAAACCGAAAAACGTTGACGAGCCTTTCTCTCCTGAACAGCTCGAACGATTAGAACATAAAGGTGATAAGCAGGTTCAGCTGCAACGTCAAAAGGAAGGCATGTTCCAGCGCTATAACGCCAAGCGTGACGCGCAGGATATCGCCAAACAAGTCAGATGGAAACGCCGTGCCGGAATCACCCTCGTTGTTTTGGTGCTTGTATTGTTCCTGATCTGGATCATGACATGGCTCCTGACCACCATCGGCGATTTGGTTATCACGGTAGATTCCGGCGCCGCAAAAAAAGGTATCTCGATCTCTGAGCATGAGGACGGCTCCGGCTCGACATTTAAGCTGAGTGCCAACATGGTCAACGAAGTCACCAATATTACTTATGATTGGTTGCCGGCTACACTTGATTTGGAGGCGGAAGGCTCCCATAACGGCAGAAACTACCTTGCCTACACATTCTTCCTCACCAACAACGGTAAAGAAACGCTTAATTACCAAAGCATGCTCCAGAGTGTCAAAGCGGCGAAAGACGCTGATGAAGCATGCCGTGTGATGATTTATAAGAACGGCGAACCTGAGGTCTTTGCAAAAGAAAACAGAGGTCTGACCTCTGCCGACGGTTCCCCCGAGGAATTTGAAAAAATCTTCAAGAAAGAGATCCCCGCGAACTACACACCGCCGACAGCTGAGGAGATCGAAGAGGCGGCTAAGCTTCCTCAAAATAAAGAGCTTGTCAACCATACGGACGAGGAGATCGTGATCCAGCCCTTTGTGGATTCTAAGACGGTGTTCAATACCGAGATCGAGGGTCTGGAGCCCGGTCAAACCGATAAATATACGATCGTCATGTGGATCGAGGGCGAGGATCCCGAGTGTCTGGACGTCATCCGTGACGGATACGTCAAACTGATGTGGTTCTTCAACATCGCGGACGAAGAACTGTAATACCAATCGTCATTGCGAAGCTCATTAGAGCTGTGGCAATCTCAACATTGTCTATTAAATTTGGATTAATTCTTTTTTAGAATAAATACAGCAGCAAGGAGTAGGACATATGGATACTATCTTTAAATTCTTATTTGAGTTCCTAAAGCAGTTCTTCGGCTCTATTTTCAAGGGTATCGTCGATATACTGCAGGCTTTCAACTTCAAGGCCTACTATGATATTATTCAGAATTTTACGGGACAGGGCGAGCTCGGTAAGGGTGTCGCTTGGGCCATCGCGATCGTCGCTATGCTCCTCCTTGCCGCTGTTTTTGGTTTGATCATCTTCTTTATCGTGAAGGGAATTAAGAAATTCACGAAGTTCAAGAAGAAGGCAAAGGACACCAACGATCTTGTCAACGAGGTCAACGCGCTGAACAAAGAGGTCATGCGCCTCAACCTCGAGAAGGATAAGATCCTCTCCATGAAGGTCTCTCAGATCGGTCTGAATCCGAACGAAATCTCCGAGCTGACCGGCGAAGAGCTGGAAGCGCTCAACAAGGAAGAAGAGGAAGAAGAGGTATCGACCGGCCGCTTTAACAAGCTGGTCACCATCGACGAAGAGTGGGCGGACTATCAGCCCGAGCCGTACGACTGGGATGTTACCCTCCCCGAGTTCGTTACCAACTTCCGCAATTTTGCTTGCTCCAGAATGCATTATTGGTATGAGATCAAGCTGCTCCGCTGCTTTGTAGCAGGCTTTGCCTCGGGTCGTTTGACGATCCTGCAAGGTATCTCCGGTACCGGTAAAACTTCACTGCCTTACGCATTCGGTAAATACGTTTGCAACCCCGCTGTTATCGCCTCGGTACAGCCTTCTTGGCGTGACCGTACCGAGCTGTTCGGCTACTACAACGAGTTTACCAAGAGATATAATGAGACTGAGTTGCTCCGTGCGCTGTACGAAGCATCCTATAATGAAAACGTATACGTCGTCATCCTCGATGAGATGAACATCGCCCGTGTCGAGTATTACTTCGCTGAGATGCTGTCCATCCTCGAAATGCCGGCGCATGATGAGTGGATCGTCGAGATCGTAGCGGCTCCGTGGCCGGATGACCCGAAGCACCTCGATCACGGTAAGCTGACCATCCCCGATAATATTTGGTACGTCGGTACCGCGAACAACGATGACTCCACCTTCGCTATCACCGATAAGGTATATGACCGTGCGATGCCCATTGATATCAACACCAAGGGTAAGCCCTTCGAGGCTCCCGATACACCGCCGTGTCATATCAACTACAGACACTTTACCAAGCTGCTCGAGGACGCTGTTGCCGCGAATCCCATCAGTGAAGAGAATCTGAAGAAGATCGAGATCCTCGACGATTATGTCATCGAACACTTCCGTGTTGCTTTCGGTAACCGTGTTATGAAGCAGATCAACTCCTTTGTGCCCGCGTTCGTCGGTTGCGGCGGTACTGAGATTGATGGTATCGACTATGCGCTGTGCAAGAAGGTATTCCGTAAGTTTGAAGCGCTGAATATCTCTTACATCCGCGATGAGATCGAGGGTCTTGTCCAGCAGCTCGATCAGCTCTTCGGACGTGAGAACATGAACGAATGTAAAGAGTATGTCCGCATGCTCCAGAAGATGACCTGATAACGATCCGATTGTTGTTGCGAGGCTCTTCAGAGCTGTGACGATTCTAACCGAATAAAGTAGGGGAGGGGCTTTGAGGAGTTGTCCAATCTTTGATTTGGTATACAACTCCCATGCAACAGCGCTCCAAGAGCTGACATCTTTGTCAGCGATTGGCTAAGCGCCACTGTGCTCCTCCCGAACAGCGAGGTATGTTACTCTCGCTGGCTGATTCATCAACTGATAACTGACCCAAAAAGGAGTGAGACCCATGATTGATTATAGCAGATACTACAGAGTATATGCCGATATGAAAGACACCCTCGACGGTGACTATGCGCGCGAATATCTGACTTCTGCTTTGGCTGATGCCGATAAAGGCAATGATGAGCTCTCCGGTAACGCGTATAACCGTGTTATCGACATGGAATGGGTCGAAATGATCGAGGACAAGCTGCCCTATATTGAGAAAGCAATCGAGGAACAGCGTAAGTTCATCGAAGAGCATAAAGAGGTCGACCGTATTGATAAGGTCAAGCAGGTCGGCAAGGATGCGGTACAACATCTGACGCAGCACGCCAACCTGATCATGGCGATCGAGGATGACGGCAGCGTTGTTCCCGAGAGATTATTGAACACTCATCGTGAAGACAGCTTTGCGACCTATGAGAATCGTTTTCTCCATACATTGATTTTCAGGACGATCGCATTTGTTGAGCAGCGTTTCCGCGTCTTGCAGGACGCGCCGAACGATTCCTCCAGTAAGTTGTCGATGGATCGTGAGATACGCGTCGGACATGAGGTGTTTGGTTTTGAGCTGAAGCATCACGCCGAGAAGCACGAGCGTGATAAGGTCGATCGCGATGAAGATCTCTCCGGCCTGACTGACTACGAGCGTATCGAGCGTATTCGTATGAAGTTCGATGACTTTGTCGGTACCGAGCTGATCAAATCGCTCAAAGGCTGTATCGCGGTAAAATCACCGATCAATAAGACCAACTGCATCAAGCAGGATCCCGCATTCAAGCAATGCTACGATCTGTGGGTATTTATTGAAGGCTATCGCAAGACCGGCTATGTATTAGAGAAAAACGTCTTTGAGGGTCAGATGCCCGAGGACGTTCAGAAAGATATGTACGACGTAATGGCATTCCAGCATTTCGTCGCGACCATCAACACCAACTCCGCGCTTCGAGAGAAGCTCCATGCGGAGTATGTTGCAGAGAATGAGCGCCGTGCCGCTGAGGCAAGTAAGCCTGAAGAGGAAATGGCGCGTTACATCGAGGATAAGATCTATGAAGCCCGTCGTGAGGAAATGGCGCAGCGACTTAAAGAGGTTCGCGAGCGCGAGGTCATTATCTCAAAACTGACCGCAGAACTCGAGCAGGCGAAGGAACAGATTCGTGTCCGCGATATCAAAATCAAGGAACTGGAATCTGTTATTGCCGTTCTTAAGAAAGAGCTTGAGAACACCCGCGAGGAACTTCGTCAGGCGCAGGTTCGCATTATGGATCTTGAGAAAGAGATCGAAGAGCTCAAGACGCATATTGCAGAGCTTGAAGCGAAGATCGCAGAACTCGAAGCGACCATTCGTGAGTTAGAGGCTCAGATCGCGGCTCATCTTGCTACGATCGCCGCTCTGGAAGGCACGATTTCCGAACTGCAAGAGCAGATCAATCAACTGAATGCCGAGATCGACGGACTCAAGGCGCATATTGAAGAGCTCAACGGTGTGATCGCTGAACAGAAGCAGACTATCGCCGAGCGTGACGCGACAATCAGTGAACAGCAGGGTGAGATCGGCAAGCTGAATACGCAGGTCGGTACCCTGACCAATACGATCGGTAATCTGAGCGCGGAAAATTCCGACCTTAAGATGACGATTGAGGACAATAACCGCAAGATTGCCGAACAGGCGAGCGAGTTGGTATCCAAGACAACATCCCTTGCGGATGCGAATGCCGCGAATGAAAAGCTGACCGGCAAGTATAACAACCTCAAGAGCGATTATGATGCCGCGGTGGAAAAGTATTCCAATTATCAGCGTGAGATGGATGACCTGAACCGCGTGATCAGTGATGGTAACGATGAGCGGAAAGAGCTCGAGCATCAGATCCGTGTTCATCTCAACACGATCTCCGCAAAGAACGCCATTATCGCAACACTGAATGAAGAAAAATCCGCTTTGAGCGAACGTATTGACGGCGTTGACGCTGTCGAGCAACAGGCGAAGCGTGATATCATGGCGGCTCG
>CACWXE010000142.1 GCA_902764715.1 uncultured Ruminococcus sp.
ACGGAATGGCGCGAATTCCTGCTGTGGCATAAGTACAGCTTCAACTGGTTCGGCGCGAACGCCGACTTCGGCGAGGAATACAAAGGTCAGTGCATGTGGTCGTGGCACGATTACTTCGCGATCCCCGCGAATGAGATGCACGCGCCCGTGATCCACGGGATCGCGAATGAGGGTGTTGACCCTCAGTATTATGAGCTCACTTATTTTGAGCGCGGCGAACAGCCCGATTTCGGCGATCCCGCGTACGATCAAGAGCTCTATCCCGAGACCGATCCGCTCGATAAAATGCCGACCGATCCGGGCAAATACTTCGTGCGGATCGACGGCAAGGAGCCGTATTACGGTACGAGCTATGTCGATTTTGATATCCTTAAATCGGACGCGAAAAACGAGTTGTCGAACTGCGAGTTGCTCTATGATGGGGAAGGCTGGAAGGTTTTCCCGATCGAGAACAAGGACGATACCTTGAACGTTGATGATTTGAAGATCACGGTCGTCGATAAAGAGGGTCAGGAAGTATCGAAGGACGCGTATGATCTCGTGTTCGGTATGACATACTGGGATGAAGAAAAGGATGAAGACGTCTTTATCCCGGCTTCCGCTCCGTTCAGCCTGACGGTGAATAGCGACTATATGCATAGCGGCTTCGGCGGTTTTGCGGCGTATGCCGTCGCGAAGGATAACAGCGGCTATACCGGACAGACGGAATCGCGCGAATTCCTGCTGTGGCATAAGTACAGCTTCAACTGGTTCGGCGCGAACGCCGACTTCGGCGAGGAGTACAAGGGTCAGTGTACATGGTCATGGCACGATTACTTCGCGATCCCCGCGAATGAGATGCACGCGCCTGTGATCCACGGGATCGCGAATGAGGGTGTTGACCCGCAGTATTATGAGCTGACCTATTTTGAACGCGGCGAACAGCCTGATTTCGATGATCCCGCATATGATCAAGAGCTCTATCCCGAAACCGATCCGCTCGATAAAATGCCGACCGATCCGGGAAAATACTTCGTGCGGATCGACGGCATGGAGCCGTATTACGGCACGAGCTATGTTGACTTTGATATCCTTCCCGAGCCCGAGAGCTTTGCGCTGGTGCGCGGATCGGACAGACGGTATTATGACGGCGATACGATCTATATGAACAAGAACGAAGACATCTTTGTCAGCTTTGAATTTGAGCCTGATAACGGTTGGATCCCCGGTTGGCGTGACAGTGAGCTGCATCAATTTGCGTGCGAATACCAAGCACCTTTTGAGGACGAAAGCGGTTCCTATGCCCACATCACCGCTCCGGATCAGGCGGGTGCTTCGGAAACGCTGTATTATGACTGGTACCGCGCGGAGGATATCTTTGACGAGTACGGCGGGATGCACTGGGACACCGCCCTGCCGGTGTTGAGCTGTTCGGTGATTCTTGCGGTCATGCCCGACGAGTATGATTATCTGCTCGGTGACGCGGACGGCGACGATGAGATCACGATCATGGATGTGACGGTCATACAACGGCATTTGGCTGATCTTCCTGTTGACGTCGATTCGGATGTGCTGATGCAGGGCGACGTCGACGAGGACGATGACCTGACGATCGCGGACGCGAGCTTTATCCAGCGACGTTTGGCGAATCTCCGTATTCCGTATAACATCGGTAAACCGATTACGCTTCAATAAACTGAAAGCCTCCCGTTTCGGGAGGCTTTTCTGTTACGTTATGTTAGGGTGCTTATTTGTTTGAGATGAAGAATGGGCATGGGCTGAATCCTTTGTTCTTCATTTCTCCGCGCCATAGTTCCATTCCGGGATATATTTTTGATCTGACGAATCCAACTCCTGCGCGAAGCCGTCGAGGTCAAGCTCTATGAATCTGTTCAGTACCTTATGATACTCGCGCTTGGTCAGCTTGCGATTGATATCGGGATAGTCCGCCGCTTTACCCGCCGGTATATACTGCGCCATCAGGCTGACAGGGGCACGTGTGCCGTTGTTTGTTTTCTCTGAAACATTCCATCTTTGAGCGATCGTTTCCAGAACACCGATGCTGTTCTTTGTGTGAGAGGGCAGGACGAGGTGGCGGATGATCACGCCGCGCTTCATGACGCCGTTTTCGATGATGGTTTCGGGCTGTTGGCGGAGCATTTCATCGATCGCCGCGATGGCGGTCTTGACATAATCGCCGCAGTTTGACAGTCGTTTTGCCAGCGCGTTGTCGCTGTATTTGAAGTCGGGCAGATAGATATCGATCACACCGTCGAGGCGCTGTAAAGTATCGATGCTGTCGTATCCCGAGCTGTTCCATACGAGCGGCAGTCGCGGACGATAATATGTCAGACTTTCCAAAATCGCGTCGATATAATGCGACGGGGTGACGAATTCGATATTCTCCGCGCCCAGCGCTTCGAGTTTGCGGTATTCTTCACTGAGCTGATAGGGCGTGATGACGACGCCCTGATGCTCCTCGGAGATATCGTAGTTCTGGCAGAACACACACCGCAGGTTGCATCCGCTGAAAAAGATCGTTCCCGCGCCGTGGGTGCCGCTGATGGGCGGTTCTTCGTCAAAATGCAGCGCGGCACGCGCGATCTTCGGCATTTCGCCGACGCCGCAGAATCCATAATGATCCTCGGTGCGTTCTGTATGACAATGTCTGGGGCATTGATCGCATTTCATGATAACACATCCTCAGGATGATTATATCATAATCTATTTGACTATACAATTATAATGTGAAATCATATAAATAGTTTTCGATCGCTTCTTCAAGGTGAGCGGGGGAGAGCTGTTCCTCATTGAAAACCTTTACCAACTGCTCGACCGTATTTTTGTCCAACGAGATATCCTCGATGGTACAGATGACTTTTCCGCGGAAATACGCTGTGACACCGTATGTCACATAGGCTCCGTATTCACTGTTGTACGCATGTTCGATTTGCAGGTCGTATTGTATCACACGGCGCCTCCTTGGTGAAGAATCATCACATTACAGTGTGATTGTAGCACCGTACCATCGTGTTTGCAAGCATTTCAACAAAAGTGTAAATATCATTACAGGAATCGACACGAATCAAGGTGTTTTGTAACCTAATACGAAACTCTGATGAAGCATTTTCTCATGAAAAACACTTGTTTTTTTTTTTTTTTTTTTTTTTTTAGGAGGATTTCTATGAAACGGATGGTTTGTTTTGTTTTGGTTTTTGTGCTTTTGATTTTTGCTTTGTCCGTTGCGGCGAGCGCATGGGAGGCGGCTGATTCTGCAGTGAACTCCTATAGTGCTTTTGGGGGTGATGACGCTGTCTATACACATGAGGGCTCCGTGTACTATGACCGTTTTGTTGAAAAATACGGTCAGGTTTATCAGTATCAGGAGCTGTATACCCATACGGACAGCAGCGGTTCTCCCGATTGGGTCGTTATCCAAGCATGTTATGCGTGCTGCGATCCGATCGAGTATGCCTACGTTATTCACAATCGAGTTGTTAATCCCGGCAGCTATTACTATCCTTTCAGCGGAGGCTTCGCTGTATACGAGGTTCAAGATGACCGCTTTACCGCGCTGAATGAAACGATGGTAAAAAAATATGACGGTTTGGGTGCGTATGTTGACAGCATCGGATTGGGCAGACCGTTCGGAGATGTAGACAACGACGGCGCGATTTCAATCCTTGACGCGACATTGATCCAGCGTTCTCTTGTCGGCGTCTCGGAGCTGAAAAATAACACAGTCATGATAGGCGATTATCCGAAATCACAATATGAGATTTCCGATTTCAATACGGACGGTGAAACCGAAGTGACTGACGTGACCTATATCCAGAGATATCTGGCGGGTGCTTGCGACGTATACTGTCAGCAGATTCTTTCCTGAATCACAGAATAAGAATACATACAGGGGGCTATCGCATTAAGTGCGATAGCCCCTTAGCTATGTCATCCTGAGTGGACACGCGTGTCCGACGAAGGATCTTACAGTGCAATTTATCCAATTGGATGATACCTATGATGTGTAATCTAACGAAAAGTGTGCACTTTAGGATTCTTCGGCTATGCCTCAGAATGACATTTTCTTAAAATGCGGTAGTTCCTTTTTCTATGTATATGATCACTTGAAAACAGTCAGCTGATGTGATATGATTTCATCATATTACAGAGCAGAGTTGGTATATGTATGGAAAACATGATTTACGCGGAAAATCTGCGGAAAGAATTTAAAAAGATCATCAAGGAGCCCGGACTGAAGGGCTCTGTCAAATCTCTTTTTCATCCGAAAAAGGAGATCGTCAAGGCAGTGGACGGCATATCGTTTGAGGTGCCGAAGGGTGAGATCCTCGGCTTTATCGGACCCAACGGCGCCGGTAAAAGCACGGTCATCAAGATGCTGACCGGTATTCTGATGCCTACCTCGGGCATGTGCCGCATCAACGGCAAGATCCCGCAGGAGGATCGAAAGAACTATGTGCGTGAGATCGGCGTGGTATTCGGTCAGCGTACACAGCTGTGGTGGGATCTGGCGCTCAGAGAGACCTATGCCGTATTAAAAGAGATCTATCAGGTGCCGGACGATCAGTATCAAAAGCGCATGGCGTTTCTCAACGAGGTGCTGGAGCTCGACAGCTTTATTACCAGCCCCGTGCGAACCCTGTCGCTCGGACAGCGGATGCGCGCCGATATCGCCGCGTCGCTGCTCCATTCTCCGAAGGTATTGTTTCTGGACGAGCCGACTATCGGTCTGGACGTTGTCGTCAAGGATAACATCCGCAACGCGATCATGAAGATCAACAAAGAAGAGGGCACGACTGTGATCCTCACCACCCACGACCTTGCGGATATCGAGCTGTTGTGCGAGCGTATCGTGATGATAGACAAGGGCAAAAAGGTGTTCGACGGCGGGCTCTCGGAGTTGAAGCGCAATTTCGGCGATGTGCGCACACTCGAATTCGAGCTGGTCAACGCGCCCGATTTCAAGCTGCTCGATTATCATCGCCGCTTTCATTTGACAGAGGATGAGCTCAGCGCCGAGCGTGACGGCAGTTTGGCGCGTGTGCGCTTCGATACCGCCGAGGTGAGTGTGGAGGACGTCATTTCCTATACCTTGTCGACCGTCCATGTCAAGGATCTGAATATCAAGGGCGTCGAGATCGAGGAGATCATCAAGCGCCTGTACCGCCGTGAGGTGAGCCTATGAGTCGGATCAAACGCTTTTTCCGTACCTATAAGCCGTTCACCCGCGCCGGTATGCAGGAGATGATCGCCTACCGCGCGAACTTTATCTGTCACCTGATCGGCGAGATCATGGCGGCGTTCATCATGTACTTTGTATGGAAGGCAGTCTTTCTCAGCTCTGACAGCGAAACCTTCATGGGCTTTACCATGGAGGATATGGTGGTCTATATTTTCATCACCTTCCTGACGGGCTACATGACCTACTCCGACGGTGCGTTCGCGGTAGGCGAGGAGATCATCGACGGCTCCATCGCCATGCGGATGATCAAGCCGTGCTCCTTTGAGATGTGCTTTCTGTTTCAGGAGCTGGGCAGTCGATTGATCTCGATCTCGATGATCTTTGTGCCGATGGTAGCGGGCGTGGAGATCTATCGCTATGCCGTTTGCGGCGAAGTGCGTTTTCAGATCGGTTATTTCCTGTTATATATCGTCAGTCTGCTGTTGGCTTACATGATCTCTTTCTATTTTAATGTATGCTACGGCTTCATGGCGTTCTTCTTCAAGAATCTGTGGGGCACGACGCTGATCAAGGAAACGCTGGTCTCTTTCCTGTCGGGCGCGATCATCCCGCTCGCGTTCATGCCGTCGGGACTGGCGGCGGTGTTGAACATCCTGCCGTTCGCGTCGCTGTCGTATACGCCCGTGATGATCTACATGGGGATGTATTCGACGTCACAGATCCTGTGGAGCTTCGGGCTGCAGATCTTTTGGGTCATCGTGATGTACGGCGTCACCAAGCTGATCTGGCGCAGCGCGGTCAGGCATCTTTCGGTGCAGGGAGGTTGAGAGATGAAAAGATATTTACGCCTCCACCGCATTTTTGTTGTCCAATATCTGAAAAGGCTGATGGAATACAAGGTGGATTTTCTGCTCGGCGCGATCGGTCTGCTGATCACGCAGGCGATCCAGATCCTGTTTCTCGGCATCATTTTCAGTCAGATCCCTTCGCTGATCGGCTATACCTTTCCGCAGATCCTGTTCATCTACGGCTTTTCGCTGATCCCGAAGTCGTTGGATCATCTTCTGACCGATAACCTGTGGATGGTGGGCTACCGCATCGTCCGCAAGGGCGAATTCGATAAATACCTGACGCGGCCCATCAACACGCTGTTCCATGTCATTTCGGAAAACTTCTGCGTCGACGCGTTCGGCGAGATGCTGTCTTGTATCCTGCTGCTCGGCTATTCCGTTCCACAGCTCGATATGCCATTTCACTGGTACACGATACCGTTGGCGTTGGTCGCGGTCGTATTCGCGACACTGATCTACACATCGCTGAAGATCATGACGGCGGCGATCGCGTTCTGGACAAAAGCGAGCGGTCATATCATCCATATGCTGTATATGGTCAACGACTTCTCCAAATACCCGGTCACCATCTATAATAAGGCGGTGCAGACGATCATCACCTATGTGATCCCGTTCGCCTTTACCGCGTATTTTCCGGCGAGCTACTTTCTGACCGGTAAGGATCCGCTGTTTTGTATCGGCGGCACGGTGATAGCGGGAACTGTAATGTTCACGCTCGCCGTGTTTGTCTGGAACAGGGGACTGCGGGCATATGAGTCCGCGGGTTCGTAGCGGAACATTCGCAAGTATTATACAATAAGGTTGATATAGATGAAAAATCCGTTTATCTGTTATTCCGATGAGGACAAAACCGAATACTTATCCCCGCGCTGTTCGCTCAACCGCGCGGTTCTCAAAAAGCTCCCCTTGTACGGGATCGAAGATGAGATCGAGGGGATGGGCTTCAATGAGATCTTTTCCACACCCGCGATCGTCGCTTGTATCAGACGCGTGTCGCGCCGCTACGGGATCGATCTGAGCGAGGAGCCCGATTACAGACTGCCGCAGATTTTGAATGAGTCGCTCGAGTCGGATGACGCGCGCTATCGTCAGATGGCGGCACGCGTCGTCAAGCAGTTCGGCAACCGCCTCGGACTGTTGCTGTTGGCGCTCAAAAAAGGGGAGCAGGAAAACCGTCTGGCGCGTGATGATTGGGACGACGCCTGCTGGGAATACTGGCGGTCGCTCAAGACCGTCATCCTCACCGGCGGTCTGGCAAGCTCGATGATGGGCAGACGCTTCAAAGAAGATATCCAGACGATCTTTGATAGCGCGGGCGAAAAGCCGTACCACATCATGCTCTTTGATAACGGCACCTATATCGGCATGATGGGGCTGGCGCAAAAGCTGATGAAGAATGATACATCATGTTTGGTGCTGGATTTCGGGCATACGGGGATCAAGCGCGCGGTCATCAAAAAATCCGTCGGCGAGATCGCGGAGTTCACCGCGCAGGAGAGTCTGCCGTCCCTGCAAATGAAGAGCCGCTTTGACAATGAAGACGAGAAACGCCGTGAGGCGATCGAGCTGCACCGCTATATCGTCAACACGATCGCCGCGTCATATCGTGCAGCCGATCCCGCGACGCTGGATGATACGATCCTGATCAGCATCGCCAATTATACGCACAACGGCATTTTGAACGGCGAGCGCGGCGGTTACGCGAAGCTCTGCGCCATCAATCCGGACTATGCCGCCGTGTTGGAGGATGATCTGTCCGGAGAACTGCACCGAGATATCAAGGTTAGGCTGGTACATGACAGCACCGCGTCGGCGCTGTATTTCGCGGACGTCGATCGATCGGTATGTATCACCCTCGGTACCGGCTTCGGCGTAGGGTTCACGGATATCAAGATACAATAAGCGGTTGAGATTGCCACGGCTTATGCAAGCCTCGCAATGACAAAATGTATGCGGTCGGGATTGCCACGGCTTATGCAAGCCTCGCAATGACAAAATGTATGCGGTTGAGATTGCCACGGCTTATGCAAGCCTCG